>DXDV01000181.1 GCA_019115345.1 Candidatus Intestinimonas stercorigallinarum
TACGTGCTAAGCAAGAAAAGCGAGCGCCGCAGCTTCTGCCGCATTTTTCATGCCACAACCTAAGGCATACATTTTGCACTCGCTTTTGCGAGAACGAGAAAGATCTCAAGGTTATTCAGGAAATCATGGGGCATGCGGATATCACGACAACAATGAATATTTACAATGAAGCTACGAAGGAAAGAAAAGTGGCCAGCTTTGTTAATCTTGAGGGGAAGATCCGGGTAAGTTAATTTACACCTGATTTTACACCAGTTGAGGAAGTGACGATGGAATATTATGAAACAATATAAGAACATTATGGCCCAGCTTCCGGGCAATGCTGAGGGTATGGGAACTTGCGGGGGGATACAGAGCACCGGTTTTCTGTTCCCCACGATGAAGCCGTTGGATCAATAACAAGGTGGGGCTGGCGGCATTGGCCTCCGGCTCCAGCCTGTTGGAGAAACGACACGTCCCCACGTGGCTGAGGGACGTGGCCTCGGGCAGGCTCTGAAGAGGCATATCGATGGCGTGGCTGTCGGTATGCCTCTCTATCGCTTGCCGGCCGGGGAGAGAAAGGGGATACACAAGTGTATAGAAGTATGATGCTCCGCATCCGGGAGCGCTTTTTCAAGCGGCGGGGCATGAATGCCACCCGCTTTGTGGCATTTTCCTTCGCGGGGATCATTCTGCTGGGCGCCCTCCTCCTGACGCTGCCCATCGCCTCCAAGGATGGCCAGAGCGCGGGCTTCTTTACCGGACTGTTCACCGCCACCTCCGCAACCTGCGTGACGGGACTCATCCTGGTGGATACCGGCATCCACTGGAGTCTCTTCGGCCAGGTGGTCATCGCCGTGCTGCTCCAGATCGGCGGCCTGGGACTCATGACCATCATGAGCATCTTCTCCCTGATCATCGGCCGGCGGATCGGCCTTTCGGAACGGCTCATCATGGTGAGCACCCTCAACCTCAACGAGATGGAGGGGGTGGTCCGGGTGGTGCGCCACGCCCTGATCGGCACCTTCGCCATCGAGGGGGTGGGCGCCATTTTGATGGCGGCCCGGTATATCCCCAGGCTGGGCTTGGCCCACGGCCTGTGGGCCGGTATTTTCCAGGCCATCTCCGCCTTCTGCAACGGCGGCTTTGACGTCATCGGCGAGCGGTACGGCGCGTTCTCCAGCCTAGCCGGGGTCAACGACGACCCGGTGATCCTGTTGACCACCGGAACCCTCATCGTTATCGGTGGCCTGGGCTTTTTCGTCTGGGAGGACGTGCTCCAGTCCCGGTGCTGGAAGAAGCTGTCCCTATACAGCAAGCTGGTGCTCTCCATGACCGCCGTCCTCATCGTGGGAGGGACCGCCTTCGTGCTGCTGGCCGAGTACCACAACCCGGCCACCCTGGGGGACATGCCCCTGTGGCAGAAGGTGCTCAACGCCCTGTTTCAGTCCATCACCCTGCGCACGGCGGGCTTTGACTCCATCGGGCAGGGCGGGATGACCGACGAGACCAAGGCGGTCTCCATCATGCTGATGCTCATCGGCGGTTCCTCCGGCTCCACCGCCGGCGGTATCAAGACCGTGACGGTGGCGGTCCTCCTCCTCACCCTGCGCGCCAGCCTGCGGGGCCGGGAGCAAGTGACCATCCGCCGGCGGACCATCCCCGCCTCCCGGGTCATGACGGCCATGAGCTTGACGCTGATGATCCTGTCCCTCTTCTTCGTGGGCTCCATCGTCATCACCACCCTGGAGGGCCTGCCCTATATCGACTGCGCCTTTGAGACGGCCTCCGCCCTGGCCACTGTGGGCGTCACGGCGGGCATCACCACCACTCTGGGCCGGGTCTCTCAAAGCATACTGATCCTGTTTATGTATCTGGGCCGTGTGGGCGTGTTCTCCGCCTCGGTGGCCTTTGCCGCCGGCCGGAAGCCGGCCAAGATCCAATATCCCAGCGCCGAGCTGATGATCGGATAACGGGGCGGCGGACCGCTCCGGATGACAGAATATTAAGGTGGGTGCTTCCCTATGATGAAAACATTTGTTGTGATCGGATTGGGCCGCTTCGGTACCGCGGTGGCCACGGAGCTGTGCAACCTGGGCCACGAGGTGCTGGCCATCGACGATCTGGAGGACCGGGTGCAGAGCATCTCCAGCCGCGTGACCCACGCCGTGGCGGGAGACGCCCGGGACCCCGCCGTCCTCCGGGCGCTGGGCGTGCGCAACTACAACTGCGCCATCGTGGCGGTGGCCGACGACGTGGGCAACAGCGCCCTCATCACCATGAACCTGAAGGAGCTGGGAGTGCGGCAGGTCATCGCCAAGGCCCAGAGCCATGTCCACCAGAAGGTGCTCCAGAAGATCGGGGCCGACAAGGTGGTTTTCCCGGAGCACGAGATGGGCGTCAAGCTGGCCCAGAGCCTCTCCAGCTCCAACATCCTCAACTTCATCGAGCTCTCCGACGACTTCGGCATCGTGGAGCTGTCCATTCCCAAGTCCTGGGTGGGCCAGACCCTGCGCACCCTGGACGTGCGGGCCAAGTACCATGTCAACATCATCGCCATCCGCCGGGGCGGAGACGACCACGACCTGGAAATCTCTCCCGGCGCCGACTACATCCTCTGCGCCGGCGACGTGGTGGTCACCCTGGGCCGGAACGAGGACATCGACCAGCTCCATAAACTGTAAGAACAGGCAAGGGCCCATTGCGGGCGGGGAGGGAGAAGAGACGTGGAACAGATCACCAGCCGCTCCAATCCGCTGGCGGCGCAGATCCGAAAGCTGAATAGCGCCCGCTCCGCCCGCCGGGAGCAGGGGCTCTTCGTCGGCGAGGGGCCCAAGCTGCTGGAGGAGGCCCTCCGGGCGGGGGCGGAGCTGACCGCCGTGGTCCACGATGGACGCCGGCCCTGCCCGCTGCCTCCGGAGGCGCGGGAGGTGGCGGTGCCGCCGGAGCTGCTGCGGAGCCTGGCGGATACCCAGACCCCCCAGGGGGTCCTCTTCCTGTGCCGGCAGCCCTCTCTGGCTCTGCCGGAGACCCTGCCCGGGGAGCGCTTCCTGGTGCTGGACGGGGTCCAGGACCCGGGGAACGTGGGCACCATCTGGCGCACCGCCGACGCCTTCGGGGCCGATGGGCTCATTCTGCTACCTGGCTGTGCCGACCCCTTTTCTCCCAAGACGGTCCGGGCCACCATGGGGGCCTGCTTCCGGCTCCCAGTGTGGGAGACCGATCTGGAGGGCCTGTGGGCCGCCCTGGAGCGCCGGGGCCTGTCCCTGTACGCCACCACCCTCCGGGAGGACACCGGCGACGTGCGCCGGGCCGCTCTGGACCGCTGCGCCGTGGTCATAGGAAGCGAGGGGCGGGGGGTCTCTCCCGCCGTCCTGGCCCGGTGCTCCGGCACGCTGAAGATTCCCATGCGCTCCCGGTGTGAATCCCTCAACGCGGCGGTGGCCGCCTCGGTGGTGCTGTGGGAGATGGCCCGTCCTCTGCTGTGAGGACGGCGTAAGAGAGGAGGTCCCCGCCGTGGCGGCGCTGAAATACTGGCTTTGGATCTCCACCCGGCGGGGCGTCGGCCCCCAGCAGGTGGGGCGTCTGCTGGAGCACTTCGGCACGCCGGAGCGGGCCTATTACGCCGACCCGGAGGAGTACGGCCTGGTGGAGGGCCTGGCTCCCAACGGCCGGAGTTCCCTGCTGGACAAGTCCATGGAGCGGGTGGACGCCATTTTGGGGGACTGCGACCGGCTGGGAGTGCGCATCCTCACCATGGGGGATGCCGACTATCCCGACCGGCTGAAGAACATCTACGATCCGCCCGCCGTCCTCTATGTCCGGGGCAGGCTCCCCGCCTTCGACGAGGAGATCGCCGTCGGGGTGGTGGGCAGCCGGAAGCCCTCGGCCTACGGCCGGTGGATGGCGGGGAAGCTGGGCCTGGAGCTGGCCCAATACGGTGCGCTGCTGGTCTCCGGCATCGCCCAGGGTCTGGATACCGAGGCCCTGCGGGGCGCCCTCCGGGGCGGCGGCGCGGTGGTCTCGGTGCTGGGCGGCGGGGTGGACGTCCCCTACCCCAGGGAAAACCGCTGGCTCTATGAGGATGTGGCCGCCCACGGGGCGCTGCTCAGCGAATATCCGCCGGGGACGGAGCACGAGGGCTGGCATTTCCCGGTGCGCAACCGCATCCTCAGCGGGCTGTGCCTGGGCGTGGTGGCGGTGGAGTGCGGCTGGAAGAGCGGCACCATGTCCACCGTGCGGCAGGCCCTGGACCAGGACCGGGACATCTTCGCCGTGCCCGGGCCGGTGAGCTCCCTCCTCAGCGAGGGTCCCAACCGCCTCATCCAGCAGGGGGCCAAGCTGGTCACCGGCGGGGAGGACGTGGTTCGGGAGTACGCCGAGCTCTTTCCCGGCCGGCTGCGCTTTCCCCTCTGGCCCCTGTCCCAGGAGCCTGCGCCTCCGACGGAGGAGCCGGCGGCCTCCGCCGCCGAAGGGTCGAAGGAGGCGCCCACCGGCGAAAAACCCATTGACAAGGAGCCTCAGCAGGCATATATTGACAGAAGCGGCCTTACCGACGACCAGGTAGATCTGCTCCTGGCGTTGGAGGAGGGCGGCCGCACGGCGGAGGAGCTGGTGGAGCTGACCCAGATCCCCGCCCGTCGGGTGCTGACCGCCCTGACCATGCTTCAGATCCCGGGCCATGTGACCGAAGGGCCGGGCAAACGGTTCCAGGCCTCCGTCCGGCTGCGGACGGAGGAGGGCTGACCCGGGGGCTGCCGGGCCATGATTTGGAGAGAAACCCCATTGGAGGTATATTGTGGCAAAAACAAATTTAGTGATCGTAGAGTCTCCGGCCAAGGCCAAGACCATCGGCAAATATCTGGGTCCCGGCTATGAGGTCAAGGCCTCCATGGGCCATGTGCGGGACCTGCCCAAGAGCAAGCTGGGGGTGGACGTGGCCCACGGCTTTGAGCCGGACTACCAGCCCATCAAGGGGAAGGAGGACGTGATCTCCGACCTCAAAAAGGCGGCCAAGGGCAGCGACAAGGTCTTTCTGGCCACCGACCCCGACCGGGAGGGAGAGGCCATCTCCTGGCACCTCAAGGAGCTTTTGAACATCCCAGACGACAAGACCTACCGGGTGACCTTCAACGAGATCACCAAGAAGGTGGTCAACGAGTCCATCGCCGCCCCCCGGGCCATCGACCGGGACCTGGTGGACGCCCAGCAGGCCCGGCGCATCCTGGACCGGATCGTGGGCTACGAGCTCTCCCCTCTGCTGTGGAAGAAGATCCGCCGGGGCCTCTCCGCCGGGCGGGTCCAGTCGGTGGCCACCCGGCTGGTCTGCGAGCGGGAGGAGGAGATCCGGGCCTTCCAGCCCCAGGAGTACTGGTCCCTGGACGTGGACCTCTCCCGTGTCGCCCCCAACCGGGGGGCTTTCACCGCCGCCTTCTACGGCCGGGAGAAAAAGCAGGAGCTCCACAGCGAGGAGGAGGTCCAGGCCGTGGTGGAAGCCGTAAAGGCATCTCCCTTCACGGTCACTGGGGTAAAGCGGCAGGACAAGACCCGCTCTCCCGCGCCCCCCTTCATCACCTCCACCCTCCAGCAGGAGGCCAGCCGCAAGCTGAACATGACCCCCCGCCGGACCATGGCGGTGGCCCAGCAGCTCTATGAGGGCGTGGATATCCAGGGAGAGGGCACCGTGGGTCTCATCACCTACATGCGTACCGACTCTCTGCGTCTCTCCGAAGAGGCCCTCTCGGCGGCCAAGGAGATGATCCTCAGCCGCTACGGCAAGGACTACTATCCGGAGAAGACCCGGCATTTCAAGGCCAAATCCGGGGCCCAGGACGCCCACGAGGCCATCCGGCCCTCCGACGTGCGCCTCACCCCCGAGGACATCAAGAAGGACCTGACCAGCGAGCAGTACCGGCTCTACAAGCTCATCTGGAGCCGGTTTTTGGCCTGCCAGATGTCCAACGCCGTCTACGACAGCGTCTCCATCGAGGTGGCGTCGGCGGGCTACCGATTCCGGGCCAACCACTCCTCCCTCAAGTTCTCCGGCTTTACCGCCGTCTACGTGGAGGGCAGGGACGAGGAGGAGGAGGTCAAGCAGTCCCCCTTGCCTGACCTGAAGGAAGGGGAGGGCCTGGACCTCACCGGCGTCAAGCCGGAGCAGCACTTCACCCAGCCCCCCGGCCGGTATACCGAGGCCACCCTCATCAAGGCCCTGGAGGAGAAGGGCATCGGACGCCCCTCCACCTACGCCCCCACCATCTCCACCATCCTGGACCGGGAGTATGTGGTGAAGGAGGGCAAGAACCTGCGCCCCACCCCCCTGGGAGAGGTGGTCACGGGTCTGATGAAGGACAAGTTCCCCGACATCGTGGACACCACCTTCACCGCCAAGATGGAGGAGCGGCTGGACGAGGTGGAGGAGGGCAAGGAGAACTGGAAGAACCTGCTGGACAGCTTTTACGGCGGCTTCTCCCAGGAGCTCCGACAGGCGGAGCAGGACCTGGACGGGGAGCGGATCAAGATCCCCGACGAGGTCAGCGAGGAGATCTGCCCGGTGTGCGGCCGGCAGCTTGTGGTGAAGTCGGGGCGGTTCGGCCGGTTCCTGGCCTGTCCCGGCTGGCCAGAGTGCAACTTCACCATGCCGCTGGTGGTGGAGATGCCTGGTAAGTGCCCC
>DXDV01000021.1 GCA_019115345.1 Candidatus Intestinimonas stercorigallinarum
TGGCCAGGTTGATGCCCATGGCCTCGGCGGCGATCTCATCCTCCCGGATGGCCTTGAAGGCCCGGCCGTAGGAGGAGTTGATGAGCATGACGATGATGGCGATGCATACCGCCGCGATGAGGAAGGCCACGAAGGTGGACAGCCGCAGCACCACCTGTCCGCTCTCGTTGGTGATGTTGAAGCTGGAGAAGGTGGGGAAGTTCTTCAGGGCGTTGGCGCCGTTGGTGATGGGGCCCAGGGTATCCCACTGGAAGATGGCCCGGATGATCTCGCCGAAGCCCAGGGTGGCGATGGCCAGGTAGTCGCTCTTGAGCCGGAGGACCGGCAGGCCGATGAGCCAGGCCACCACGGCGGCCACGCAGCCCGCCAGGACCAGGGCGATGAGCACCCCGAGAATGAGGCCGGGCACCGTGTCCGCCCCGCCGAAGAGGTCGGGCAGGGAGAAATTCACCGCCGAGCCGTTGTAGATGTAATAGACGCTCTCCCGGTCGGCCACAGGGATGGTGAGGATGGCGTAGGTGTAGGCGCCCAGGAGCATGAAGCTCGCCTGGCCCAGGGAGAAGAGCCCCGTGAAGCCGTTGAGCAGGTTCATGGACACCGCCACCAGGGCGTAGACAGCGCCCTTCTTCAGGGTGGTGAAGAGCATGATGTTGGCGTTGGGGTCCAGGGTGTTCTCCAGCACGATGGTGAGGGCCAGGAGAACGGCCGCGAGGACCAGGGCCAGAAAGGCGCCCTTCTTGCTGTTCGTCTGCTGTAACATGTTTCCACGCCCCCTTAGACTTTGTCGGTGACCTTCTCACCGAACAGGCCGGTGGGCTTGACCACCAGGATGATGATGAGCAGGGCAAAGGTGAAGGCGTCGGAGAAGATGCTCCAGGGGGAGCCCTTGATGATGGACTCGCAGATGCCGATGAGGAAGGCGCCCACCACCGCGCCGGGAATGGAGCCGATGCCGCCGAAAACGGCGGCCACGAAGGCCCGCAGGCCGGGCAGCGCGCCCGAGAGGGGCACGATGGAGGGGTAGTTGGTGAAGTAGAGCATGGAGCCCACCGCCGCCAGCAGGGAGCCGACGATGAAGGTCACCGAGATCACCGAGTTGATCTTGATGCCCATGAGCTGGCTGGTCTCGAAGTCCTTGGCCACCGCCCGCATGGCCATGCCCACCTTGGTGCGGTTGATGAGCTGGGTGAGGGCGATGACCAGGGCCACCACCAGGAAGGGGGTGACGATGGTGACCACCTTGGTGCTGGTCCCGAAAATGGTGATGTTCTCCGACAGGCCGGGCAGCGAGGGGTACATCTGGGGCAGGCCGCCGGTGACATAGGTGGCGGTGTTCTGGAGGAGATAGCTCACGCCGATGGCGGAGATCATAACGCTCATGCGGGGGGCGGAGCGCAGGGGCTTATAGGCCGCCCGCTCGATGAGGAAGCCCAGCGCCACCGTCAGAAGGATCATCAGGGGCACAGCCACCGGCAGGGGCAGGCTGGCGCTGAGATAGACCATGATGAGACCGGCCACCATGAACACGTCGCCGTGGGCGAAGTTGATGAGGCGCAGGATACCGTAGACCATGGTGTAGCCGATGGCGATGAGGGCGTACTGCCCGCCCAGGGATATGCCGGAGAGCAGGATGGAGACTGCATACTGCACAGGGATACCTCCCTCTTTTTCTTGTCTTTCTTCACGCTGGGAGACAGGACAGGACCGTCTCGAAAGGGGCCGTGGGACGGCAGCTTTCGAGGCGGTCCCGGCCTCTGGACAAATTAAGAACCTGTATTCACAACCGCTGCACGCCGTCCGGGCGGCCTTTTTCCCGCCGGCCTGCGTCCATTTTCCTTGCCATACGTCGGTATGGAAAGGAAAACTTCCTTGTCTGACGAGAAAGCGCCTCGCCCAGACCGCGTCCCCCGGTCATAAATACAGATCCCAAGAAATCGCCTGGCGGGGGCGCCCCCCGCCAGGCATTTCTTTTACCGCGAGAAACGAGTTACTCGGCCACGGTCTGGACGGTCTCCAGGGCCCAGGTGCTGTTGGCGGTGTCGGCCACCTTGATGTAAGCGGTGTCCCGGATGGCGTCGCCGATCTCGTCGAAGGCGATGTCGCCGGACACGCCGGTATAGGTCACGTCGGGCAGGGCGGCCTTTACGGCGCCGGGATCGGTGGAACCGGCGGCCTTCAGGGCCTCCAGGGCCACATAGTAGGCGTCGTAGCCCATGGCGGTGACGGCGGCGATGGTGTCGTTGCCGCCGTTGTTGGTGAGGTTGGTGGAGTCGCTGTTGATGAACTCCTTGATGCCCTCGTCGAACTCAGGGGAGCCGCCCTCCTGATAGAAGGTGGAGACGTAGAGCTGCACATCGGAGCCGGCGGCGGCCTCCAGCACCATGTTGTTGTCCAGGGTGTCGGAGCCCAGGATGGGGATGTCGAGGCCGGTGTCGGCGGCCAGCTTCACGATCTGGGTGGAGTAGGCGATGGACACGGGGCAGAAGATGACGTCGCAGCCCTCAGAGTCGGCCTTGTTCAGGTAGGTGCTGAAGTCGGAGGTGTTGGTGGGGAAGGAGTCCTTGACCACGGTGCCGCCGGTGGCGGTGAAGGCCTGCTCGAAGTAGTTCATCAGGCCCTGGTCGTAGTCGTTGCCCAGCTCACCCAGCAGGTAGGCCTTCTGGGCGGAGAACTTCTCGGTGGCGAAGTTGGCCAGCACGGTGCCCTGGAAGGGGTCCAGGAAGCAGATGCGGAAGTAGTAGTCGTTGCCAGCCGTGACCTGGGGGTTGGTGCAGGTGACGCCGATGGCGGCCAGACCGGCCTCGCCGAAGATGGGGCCGGCGGCGATGGACACGCCGGAGCCGTAGGAGCCCAGCACCAGGGAGACGCCCTTGCCCACCAGCTCGGCGGCGGCGGTGGGGGCCTTGGCGGAGTCGGAGCCGTTGTCGGCGTAGACCAGCTCCACGTTGTAGGTGGTGCCGCCGATGTCCACGGTGGGAGTCTCGGCGTTGGCGTACTGCATGCCCAGCATCTCCTGCTTGCCGCCGGCACCGGAGTCACCGGTGGCGGGCTCGAACACGCCGATGTAAACCGTGTTTTCCCCGCCGCCGGTGGTCTCGGCAGGGGTGGTGTCCTCGGGGGCGGGCGTGCTGGAGGTGTCTCCGCCGCCGCAGCCGGCCAGGATGGTCAGGGCCAGGGAGCAGGAAAGCGCGAGCGCAAGAAACTTTTTCATGATCGCTAGATCCTCCTTATCCTTTCTTCCCGGAGAGGACAAACTGTCCTTACATAGGAAACGAATGTCCGCAACCGTTGCTTTATTATAGCAATGTGGCACAGAAAATGCAAGTTGCTTGCGATAAGAATCGCAAATATTTTTCCGTGGGCCGGGATTTGTCCGGAAATCTGGAAGAAAAGAGACGGATGGCAGGACAAATCCTGCACAGAAAGAACAACGGGAGGAAAAATGTCCGCTGTGGGCGGACAGAACCGGATGTTTCTCCCCCGACCGGGCCGGAGCCGGGCTTTCCCCGCGCCGGGCCTTCCACAAGCGGAAAGGTCCCGCCGCGGGACCTTGTATCCTGCGGCGGGACCTCTTCTGGGCATATTCATAGATTATAGATGTGCGCGGCGCTCAGACCCGGAGCTGGGAGATGGACTCGATCGGGCCGGCGTCCTGGAAGGGCAGTATCACAAAAACAGCCTTTCCCAGGATGGAGCGCTCGTCCACCACGCCGATCCTGGGGTCGCGGCCGTCGGTGGAGTTGTTGCGGTTGTCGCCCATGACGAACACCGAGCCCTCGGGGACCTCGATGTGGGTGGCGTACTCCGACGGCAGCTCCCGCATGGGCTCCAGAATATAGGGCTCGTCCAGGGCGGCGCCGTCCACGTAGACGGTATTGGAGGCGTAGTCGATGTCCACCGTCTGGCCGCCCACGGCGATGATGCGCTTGACGATGGGGGCGCCCTCCCGGAAGGTGTTCTCACTCAGCACCACCACGTCTCCCTGCTCCGGCTCGTAGCCGATGGACTGCAAAAGGAGCATGTCGCGGTCGTGGAGGGTGGGCATCATGGACTCTCCGTCCACGCCGATGATCCGCCCCACGAAGGTAAAGACCAAGATCAGGCCCACCAGGGCCATCACCAGGGCCTGGAGCCAAAAGTAGAGGTCTACTTTCAAGGCGTCGCCGTCGGAGAGCTTGGGGCTCTCCTCCCGCTCCCTCTCCTCCTCTGGGGAGTCGGCAGGCCCTCGGGCCGGGTCCAGCTTCCAATCCTCGGACAAATGGGATCAACTCCAAATCAAAATCGGTGGGACCGCAGGGCGGTTCCCGGAATGGATAGTATTATATCCCCTCCCGGGGCAGAATGCAAGGCTTCTCAATCCCGCCGGACCCGGAAGAGGGAGACCAGGAACTTTCCCATCAGGGGGAGATAGGTCCCCACGAAGACTAGGGTGGAGAAAAGGGCCAGGCCGGGCTTTTTCCGCCGGGGCGCCGCCAGGCCCAGCAGCAGGCCCAGGGACAGCAGGCACAGCTTCAGCGCGGCCACGTCCTCCAGCTCCAGGTCCCGGACCATGAGCCGTCCGGCGGCCATCCACTGCTTCAGCATCCAAAACACTCCTTTCCCGATTCCAGCGCCAGCAGGGCGCGCTTGAGCTCCAGCCCTCCCGCGTAGCCGGTGAGGGCGCCGTCCTTCCCCACCACCCGGTGGCAGGGGAGAAAAATGGGCAGGGGGTTGACGTGGTTGGCCTGCCCCACCGCCCGGAGGGCCCTGGGCCGGCCCACGGCGGCGGCGACCTGGCCGTAGGTGCGGGTCTCGCCGTAGAGGATCTTGGCCAGGACGGCCCACACCGAGCGCTGGAAGTCCGTCCCCGCCGGGGCCAGGGGCAGATCGAAGGTATGACGCCGCCCAGAAAAATATTCCAGCAGCTCGTCCCGGGCCCGGAAGAGCAGAGGGGTCTCCTCCCCCTGCCCGGACAGGTCCGGCCGCGTACCGGGGAGCCAGAGCCGGGTGAGGGCGTCCTCTCCCTCCACGGTCATGGGCCCGAAGGGGGTGTCAAAGGTCAGCCGGGGCATGGCGGTCCCTCCTTGCTTGGGCGTGGGATGCTTTTTTCGGCGTGGTCCCTTTTCCCATCATTCTGAGCGCCCCCTTTTTGTCATTCTGAGGCCGCAGGCGGTCGAATCCGTACTCTCCGTTTTTGTGCAGAACGGGAACACTCCCTCAGTCACCTTCGGTGACAGCTCCCTCAGAGAGGGAGCCCAAGGACGAGGGATACGGATTCTTCGGCCTTACGGCCTCAGAATGACGGGGATGAGGCGCGGTTCTTCTGTGTGTGGGGCGCGACGTCGTCCTCGCAAAGTCCGCACCGCTCAAAACGCCCTGGCGGGCATTTCTCGCTCCGCTCCCTTGCTCGTCCTCTCCCCACGCGACCCGCTGCGCTGAGCTCGCGCGGGGCCCCCAATTTGCGCGCCACCACAGCTCCCCCTGGATGGGGGAGCTGTCCGGCTCTGCCGGACTGAGGGGGTGAACAGAAGGGAGCACGGCGTTCCCCCTTTGTCATTCTGAGCGAAGCGAAGAATCCGTATCTCCCGTCTTTGCGCGTGACAGAAAGGCACAAAGACGTGGAAAGCGGATTCGACCGCCTGCGGCCTCAGAATGACGGGGGAGAAGGACGCTTTCAAAACCCATTTCTTTTTCCCTGCCGGAAAAAGAAACGGTTTTTGGAATCCAAAGAAAAAGGGGCTTTTGAGATTTGGGGCGCTGTGGGATGTCCGGCGGCGGCCTGCGTCTTTCCGCCCCCATCGGGGACCAGCCCCGGCCGTTACGGCCTGTGCGGGCGAAACAGGGAAAAGCGGGTGTGCTATCCCACCGCTGCCTGGGTAGGTACAGGTCGCGGCGTGGTTTGGCGCGCAAATCAGGGGCCCCGCGCGAGCCCAGCGCAGCGGGTCGCGTGGGGAGAGGACGAGCAAGGGAGCGGAGCGCGTTTTCGCCGTCAGGCGGAAACAGAGTGAAGCGGACTTTGCGAGGACGATGTCGCGCCCCACAAACAGCGTGGTTCCGTATCGGTGCGGCGGGCGGCCGCAGGCCGCCCCTACGAAGACGGAAAAGCGCTCGGGTAGGGGCGGCTTTTGGCCGCCCGCCCGGTCCGGTGTCACGTTTCTCTCTGTCATTCTGAGCGAAGCGAAGAATCCGCAACCCCCGTCTTTGTGCGTAACAGGAAGGGAAAGGGACGGGAGTTACGGATTCTTCGGCCTTACGGCCTCAGAATGACGTGGGGAGGACGTGGTGCTTCTTTGTGTGGGAAGCGGACCCTGCGCGGACGAAGCTGCCGGTTTGACGCCAAACTGTTACCATTTCCGCCTTGACAAGGATAGGTTACAGTTGTACCCTATAAGTGAAGGGTACAACTGTAACCAACGCACGAAAGGGGGATGCTCCATGTGGGAGACGGAGGCCAAGATCACCGACGCGGAGCTCACGGTGATGGAGGTGCTGTGGCAGGGGGGCGACCTGACCCTGGCCCAGGTGAAAGAGGGGGTGGCCGCCCGGACGGGCTGGAGCGGCGACACCGTCAAGACCCTCCTCCGGCGGCTGGTGGAAAAGGGGGCGGCGGGCCAGGAGAAGCGGGGGGTGTACCACTACCGCCCCCTGGTGAGCCGGGAGGCCCTGGAGGACTACAAGACCACCGCCCTCATCGACCGGCTCTACGACGGAAAGGCCAGGGACCTGGTGGCCGCCCTGGTGGAGCGGCGGCGGCTGGACCGTTCCGACGTGGCCGAGCTCAAGGACCTCTTTGACCGGCTGTGGGAGGAGAGGGGGGAGGAGATATGACCGGCTTTCTCCTCACCCTGCTGCGGCTGAGCCTCCTGGGTTCGGTGCTGGGGGTGGTCCTCATGGGGGCGCTCCGCCTGCTGGGAGACCGCATCAGCCGGGCGGCGGGGTACTACCTGTGGTTGCTGGTGCTGCTGCGGCTGTGCCTGCCGGTGTGGGTGGACCTGCCCCTCCCCGTCCAACCGCAAAGCGCCGCCGTTGTTGGAACCATGGTGATGACCGGGCAAAACGCGGTGGCCCTGCCCGCCCAGCCCCCCACGGACCAGGGGGGACAGACGGCGGCGCCCGCACTGCCGGAGACGCCCACCGATGGAGGTGAGACGGCGGCGGTCACTGTCCAAGCGGTGGACTGGGTGGACGTCCTCACCTCCCCCGCCCTGTGGTTTACGGTGTGGGTCCTGGGCTTTGTTCTGAACCTGGGCCGGTACGGGCGGAGCTACCGCCGCTTTGCCCGGCTGGTCCGGCGGGAGAGCCGTCCCCCCGCTCCGGCGGCCCTGGAGGTGCTGCGGGAGCTGGACCCCGGCGGGAAAGCGGCTCTGGCGGTGTGTCCCGGCCTCCCCTGTCCCATGGCCCTGGGGCTGCTGCGGCCCGCCGTGTTCCTGCCCGAGGGGGTGGAGGACCGGGGGCGGCTGGAGGACATCCTCCGCCATGAGCTGACCCACCTGCGCCGCCATGACCTCCTCTATAAATGGTGCGCGGCGGCGGTGACCAGCCTCCACTGGTTCAACCCCCTCATGCCGGTGTTCCGCCGGGAGATGGCCCGGCGGTGTGAGCTCGCCTGCGACGAGGCCGCGGCGGGGGGCCTGTCCCCGGCGGAGCGGCGGCGGTACGGGGAGACCCTCCTCTCCCTGGCGGCAGCGCCCCCCAAGGGGCTGGTGGTCACCACCCTGTGCGAGGAAAAGGAACATCTGAAGGAAAGGCTGGTGGCTCTGGTGAACATGAAAAAAAGAGGCCCCGCCGCCCTGGCGCTGACCCTGTGCATCACGGTGCTGCTGGGGAGCTGCGCCATGATCGGCGGCACGGCCACCGTGACCCCCGGCCCGGAGGCGCCGCCCCCCGCCGAGACCCAGACGCCCGCTCCGGCGCCCACGGCGGCCCCGGACGCCCTCTTCACCGACGCCGACCTCTACGACCTGGGGGGCGGGCTCACCCTGGCCATCCCCGCCGACATCGCGGAGGACACCATGGTCCTCTTTGAAGAGGACCTGGGGGACGGCTCGGAGCCGGTGTTCCCCAGGGTCTACCACCGCGCCAGCTATGAGGCCGGTATGGAGGACTTCGACGCCCCCATGGGCTTCCTCTTCTCCCTCTTCCGCTATGACCGGGTGGGGTACGAGCAGAACTACCTGGCCGTCCACGGCGGGGTGGGCCAGACCGTCTTTGCCCGGGATGGGGCGTGGTACTACGGCATGGGCGAGCCCACCGACGTGCAGTTTTACGTCAGCGGCGGGTGGGAGGTGGCCACCGACGATTCCCGGTGGCAGGAGTGGGAATATGTCCTCTCCTGCATCCCCGACATCCAGGCCGACTTCATCGCCCGCAACGGGCTCACCTCCTACGACGGCGGGACCGACCTGGACCGGCCCTTCCTGTGGGAGGGGGAACATCGGTATGTGGAGGTCCACAACGCCGGCTACTCGGTCTCCCTGACCCTCCTCCTCTCCCAGCCCGTCACCCAGGGCAGCGGCGGCATCTGGTGCGTGGAGGGCAGCTTTGACAACAACTACGGCGGCTGGAGCAAGGAGCTGCCCTACGGCATCCAGGTGACGGCGGCGGAGTACTACGCCGATCTCCAGGCCCAGGCGGACGCCGGACGCCGGCCGGAGCTGCTGGACCCGGTCCAGGCGGCAAGGGCGTGGTATCAGGAGGACTATGCCGCCGAGACTTTGGAGGGCCTCGCCTTCACCCTCCTGGAGGGGGCGCCCGCCGGGGACCTGGGGAGCACCCTCCGGCAGGTGGCGGGCCAGACCGGCGCCCTGGAGAGCCTCTTTTATCTGGACGGCAGCCCGGGCAGCAGCGAGGGCAGGCTGGCCTTCTCTGACCCGGCTTTCCTGTCGGGCGAGGTACACCGGTACCTCTATCCCTTTGTGTGGGTGGAGGGACAGGAGCCGGAGGTCATCGAGGGGGAGGCGGTGCGCTACCAGGCGGAGAGCGGCGACGAGCTCCTCTTCCTGGAGGAGGGCGACCTTCTCCGCGTCTCCATCGGGGAGGCCGTCTCCTGGTACCGGCCCGCGTATCCCTATGCCCACGGCCCCTATGACCGGATGCTGGACTACTGCTCCGCCCTGGCCCAGGAGGAGGACCCCTTCACCCAGGAGCAGGTGGACGCCGGCATATCCGCCCTGCGGGCCTGGCTGGAGGCGGAGGGCTGGGAAGCGCCCCTGGAGGGCACGCCCCACTATCTGCCCCTCTACGCCCGATACTACGCCCAGACCTATCTGGAAAACGGCAACGGCCAAAATAGCGGCCTTGGCCGGGCCGACGTACTGGTCCTCTGCGCCGCCTTCCCGGACGCCCCCCAGGGGGCGGGGACCTACGTCTTTTGGCTCATCCCCGGCGGGACCGGCGGCTGGCAGGTGGACGACTGGGGTCGGACCGCCTTCCCCGATCTGACGGCCTGAGACAAAAACCACCGCCGTTTTTTCCGCCCGCCCCCCTTGACGGACGCCCGCCGCGCGCATAAAATAGAAAAGATTTTTGTGGGGCAACGGCGTCCCGGGGCAATGGCGTCCCATCATCTGATGGGAGGAATGGAATATGGCGGTCAAGTACATTTTCGTCACCGGCGGCGTGGTCTCCGGCCTGGGCAAGGGCATCACGGCGGCGTCCCTGGGGCGGCTCCTCAAGCAGCGGGGGCTGAAGGTGGCCCTCCAGAAGTTCGACCCCTACCTGAACGTGGACCCGGGGACCATGAACCCCTTCCAGCACGGGGAGGTCTTTGTCACCGAGGACGGGGCCGAGACCGATCTGGACCTGGGCCACTACGAGCGCTTCACCGACGAGGACCTGACGGTGGATTCCTCGGTGACCTCGGGGAAGGTGTTCTGGGCCGTCCTTGACCGGGAGCGGCAGGGGGGCTACCTGGGGGGCACCGTCCAGGTCATCCCCCACATCACCGACGAGATCAAGGAGCGGATCTACCGGGTGGGCCGCCGGGGCGACGTGGACGTGGTCATCACCGAGATCGGCGGCACCGTGGGCGATATCGAGTCCCAGCCCTTCCTGGAGGCCATCCGGCAGGTGGCGGCAGAGGTGGGGCGGCAGGATGTCATGTATCTCCACGTCTCCCTCATCGTGGCCGTGCCCGGCTCCGACGAGCTCAAGAGCAAGCCCACCCAGCACTCGGCCAAGGAGCTGCTGGGCCTGGGCATCCAGCCCGACGTCATCGTCTGCCGTTCCGAGCACCCCAT
>DXDV01000182.1 GCA_019115345.1 Candidatus Intestinimonas stercorigallinarum
GCCGGAAGGCGGAGGGGCGCTCTGCTATAATCTGGGTGCTCTGTCCCGAAGGACTCACGACTGCGGAGCCGGAGGTCAGATCAGATTGGTCTCGGTCTCCCGGTCGAAGAGGTGGATGGACTCGGGACGGAAGGTAAAGTTCATCTTGGTGCCGTAGGCAATGCCGCCCCGCAGCTCCATGGGCAGGTCGGCGGTGGGGATGCGCAGCACCACGTCCTGCTCGTTGCAGGTGACGTGGAGGTAGTACTCGCTGCCCATCATCTCGGAGACCTCCACCACGCCGCTCAGAACACCCTCGCCGGTCTGCTCGGTGAAGCGGATGTGCTCGGGGCGGATGCCCAGGATGATGTCCCGGCTGTCCGCGCCGGCCTTGGCCAGAGCGGCCTGGATGTCCTTGTCCAGGGGGATGTTGACGCCGTAGACCTCGGCGTGATAGCCGCCGCCGGCCTTCACCAGGCGGGCCTGGAAGAAGTTCATCTGGGGGGTGCCGATGAAGCCGGCCACGAAGATGTTGACGGGGTGGTTAAAGACCTCCTGGGGGGTGCCGATCTGCTGAATGAAGCCGTCCTTCATGATGACGATGCGGTCGCCCAGGGTCATGGCCTCGGTCTGGTCGTGGGTGACGTAGATGAAGGTGGTATCGATGCGCTGGCGGAGCTTGATGATCTCGGCCCGCATCTGGTTGCGGAGCTTGGCGTCCAGGTTGGAGAGGGGCTCGTCCATCAGCAGCACCTTGGGCTCCCGGACGATAGCCCGGCCGATGGCCACGCGCTGCCGCTGGCCGCCGGAGAGGGCCTTGGGCTTCCGGTCCAGATACTGGGTGATACCCAGCACCTCGGCGGCGTCGTTGACCCGGCGGTCGATCTCGGCCTTGTCCACCTTCTTGAGCTTCAGGGGGAACTCCATGTTCTCCCGGACGGTCATGTGGGGATAGAGGGCGTAGCTCTGGAACACCATGGCAATGTCCCGGTCCTTGGGCTCCACATCGTTGACCAGACGGTCGTCGATGCGCAGCTCGCCCTCGCTGATCTCCTCCAGGCCGGCCACCATCCGCAGGGTGGTGGACTTGCCGCAGCCGGAGGGGCCTACCAGCACGATGAACTCCTTGTCCGCGATCTCCAGGTTGAAGTCGTGGACGGCGGTGACCGCGTTGTCGTAGATCTTCTTCACGTTCTTCAGGGAAACAGTTGACATCATTCAGGCCATGAGACGCGCGCCTCCGCGCGGGCCCCTCCCCGCCGGGCGAATGCCCGGGGGCTTACGACAGGTCTCCACACTGCCGCACCGCTGGCCGACGGTCTTTCCTCCTTTTTTTGGGTGCCGGGCGCTATGGGAATGGAGTAGCGCCCGGCCCTTTGAATGAGCTGTGCCGTTGCCGGGTCACAGAGAGCCGCAGACCAGCTCCCCGTGGAAGAGTACCGCCCTGAGGGACAGGTCCTCGTTGAGGATCGCCAGATTGGCCTCCTTGCCCACGTCCAGGCTGCCCACCCGGTCGTAGATGCCCAGGGCCTTGGCGGGGTTCACCGCCGCAGCCGTCACCGCGTCGGCCAGAGGGATGCCGAAGGAGACCGCCGTACACATGCAGGCCATCAGGTCGGAGACCGAGCCGGCCAGGGTGTTGGGGTCGTCGGCCATGGTGGCCCGGTTGCCGCGGACCTCGATCTCCTGCCCGCCGAAGGGGTAGCGGCCGTCGGGCATGCCGGTGGCCCGCAGGGAGTCGGAGATGAGGATCACCCGGTCCCTGCCGAAGAGCTGGAAGACTGCCCGCACCACTGAGGGGTGGATGTGGACGCCGTCGCTGATGAGCTCCACCTGGACCTCCGGGCTGTCGAAGGCCGCCCCCACCACGCCGGGGGCCCGGTGGGTGAAGGGGGGCATGGCGTTGAAGAGGTGGGTGGCCTGCCGGGCCCCGGCCCGGTAGGCGGCCAGGGCGGTGTCATAGTCGGCCGTGGTGTGGCCCAGGCTCACCCGCACGCCGTCGGCCAGGGCGCCCTGGATGAATTCCAGCGCGCCGGGCTCCTCGGCGGCCAGGGTCACCAGCTTCACCAGCCCCTGGGCCGCCTCCTGAAGGCGGTGGAGCATGGCGGCGTCCGGGGCGTGGAGGTAGGCGGCGTTCTGGGCCCCCTTCTTGGCCAGGGAGAGGAAGGGGCCCTCCAGATGGAGGCCCGCCAGCTCCGCGCCGCCGGCGTTTTTGGCCCGGTGGGCGGCGGCGTTCTCACAGATGCGGGTGAGCCGGTCCTCCCCCAGGGTCATGCCCGCCGGGCAGATCTGGGTGATCCCCCGGCTGAGCTCATAGTCGGCCATTTTCTGAAGGCCCTCCGACGTGGCGTCGGAGAAGTCCTCCCCCACGCAGCCGTGGAAGTGGAGGTCGGTGAGGCCGGGGATGACCCAGCAGCCCTGGACGCTGACGCCGCCCTGGGCCTCCGGGACGATCCTCCCCCCCTCCAGGCACAGGTCCCGGGCGGTAAAGCCCTGGACGGGATCGAATACCAGTCCGCCGGTCAGCCGCATACCGGGACACCTGCCTCTTTCAGCTTGGAGAGGGCGGCGGTGTCGCCCACGATGGTCACGTCGGGGTGGAGCTGGAGCACGGAGGCGGGGACCTCATTGGTCACCGGTCCGGTGACGGCCTTGCACAGAGATTCGGCCTTGTCGGCGCCGCTGACCACCATGAGGATGCGCCGGGCCCCCATGATGCTCTTGATGCCCATGCTCAGGGCCTTGCGGGGCACCTCGTCCCGGCTGGCGAAGAAGCGCTGGTTGGCGTCGATGGTCCGCTCTGCCAGCTCCACCACGTGGGTGCCCAGGCCGAAGTCGTCGCCGGGCTCATTGAAGGCTATGTGGCCGTTGTGGCCCATGCCCAGCAGCTGCATATCCACCCCGCCCAGGTCGCGGATGAGCTGGTCGTAGGCGGCGCACTCGGCGTCGGGGTCCTGGGCCAGGCCGTTGAGCACATGGGTGCTCTCCGCGGGGATGTCGATGCGGTCGAAGAGGTTGTGCTGCATGAAATAGCGGTAGCTCTGCTCGTGGGTGGGGGCCAGGCCCAGGTACTCGTCCAGGTTCACAGAGCGGACCTTGGCAAAGGACAGGTCCCCCTTCTGATACCACTCCGTCAGCTGGTCGTAGAGGCCGATGGGGGTGGAGCCGGTGGCCAGGCCCAGCACGCAGTCGGGCTTCAGGAGCACCTGGGCGGCGATGAGACTGGCCGCCCGGCGGCTCATGGCTTTGTAATCCGCGCACTCATAAATTCGCATGGAAGGATGCTCCTCTCAGCAGTATTTGGCGATGGCGGCGGCGATCATGGCGGCGCTCTCCTCCACCACGGCCTGGTCGTCGGGGGTGAGGGCGGCCAGGGGCAGACGCACCCCGCCGCAGTCGGGGCCGCCCTGCTTGCGGAGGATGGCCTTGATGACGGCGTACATGTTGCCCTTGGCGGAGCACATCTTGTAGATGATGCGGCAGCACTCGTTCTGGATCTCCCGGGCCTGCTCCATCTTCCCCTCCAGGAACAGCGCCCGGATCTTGAGGTAGAGCTCGGGCATGGCGCCGTAGGTGCCGCCGATGCCGCCGATGGCTCCGGCGGCCAGGCCGGAGAGGAGCTGCTCATCGGGACCGTTGAAGACGATGGCCCCCTCGTCGTGGAACATCTGGATGTCCTGGACGGGCATGGAGGAGTTCTTCACGCCGATGACCCGGGGGTTCTTCAGCATCTCCTTGAGCAGGGACATGGTGAGGGCCACGCCGGCCAGCTGGGGGATGTTGTAGATGACAAAATCGGTGTTGGGAGCGGCGTCGGAGATGTCGTTCCAGTACTTGGCGATGGCGTGCTCGGGCAGGTGGAAGTAGATGGGGGGGATGGCGGCGATGGCGTCCACCCCCAGGCTCTCGGCGTGGGCGGCCAGCTCCCGGCTGTCGGCGGTGTTGTTGCAGGCCACGTGGGCGATGATGGTGAGCTTGCCCTTGGCCACGGCCATCACGTTCTCCAGCACCAGCTTGCGCTCGGCCACGCTCTGATAGATGCACTCACCAGAGGAGCCGCCCACGTAGAGGCCCTTGACGCCCTTGCCGATGAAGTACTCAGTGAGGGCACGGACGGCGGCGGGGTCGATGGCGCCGCTGGCGTCATAGCAGGCGTAGAACGCGGGGATGATCCCCTGGTACTTGCTGAAATCCTTCATAATTCGTCTCTCCAAATCTAAGATTGCCCGGCGGAGCCCCTCCGCTGGGCAGGGGGCGGCTCAGCGGTCCAGACAGACCTTAAAGACCGCCTTGGTGACCGTTTTCGGCCCGTCCACCTGGACCTTGATGCGGTGGGCGTCCTCCGGAAAGACCACCAGGAACTCCCCGGGCCGGAGCACGGTGGAGTGCCAGGGCTCCCCCCGGTAGGCGTAAAAGTCGTTCTCCTCTCTGGCCTCGGCCAGGGTGAGGGCCTCCGGCGGGGCGATGTCCACCCGCTCCTCGCCCTGGAGCATGATGTGGATGTCCAGGTAGCGGCGGTGGGCCTCGAAGGGGCTCTCCTCCTCGGGGATGGTCTCGTAAGTAAAGCGGGTGCAGTAGGCCCGGTCCCCGTTGAGGGTCACCCGCCGGTCGTCCTCCAGCCCACCCAGAAATTCGGGGGTGATGCGCTCCAGGGCCAGGTCCAGATCGGGGTGGATGCCCTTGTAGGTGAGGGCGTCCCCGTTCTTGGCGTAGATCATGTCCTCACCCCTTGACGGCGCCCATGGCGATGCCCTGGGTGAAGTACTTCTGGAAGGCGATGAACACGACGATGATGGGAATGGAGGCCAGGGCCGCGCCGGCCATGATGAGGCCGAAGTCGGTGGACATCTCGCTCTGGAGCTTGGCGATGCCCAGGGGCAGGGTCCACTCCTCCTTGCTGGTGAGCATGACCAGCTGGAGGAAGTAGTCGTTCCAGGTGTTGACGAAGGTGAAGATGGCCAGGGCGCCGATGCCCGGCTTGATCATGGGCAGCACCACGGTGAGGAAGGTGCGGGCCTCGCCGGCGCCGTCCACCCGGGCGGCCTCCAGGATCTCAGTGGGGATGGTCTCGGAGAACTGCTTCATGAGGAAGACGCCGAAGGGCCAGCCCACCGTGGGCAGGATCACCGCCCAGGCGGTGTCGTTCAGATGCAGGAACTGGGTCATCAGCTGGTTCAGAGGGATAACGATGACCTGCTTGGGCAGGGCCATGGCGCAGATGATGATGGTGAACAGCACCGCCCGGCCGATGAAGCGCTTTTTGGCCAGGGCGTAGCCCGCCAGAGAGGCGGTGATGCAGGTGAGCACCATGGCCATGACGGAGATGAACACGATGTTGAACAGCCACCGCCAGGCGGGGTTCTCAAACAGGCGGGTATAGTTGTCCAGGGTGGGCTCCTGGGGGAACCACACGGGCTCCCGTGCGGTGATCTCCAGGATGGGCTTGAAGGAGCCGGTGACGATCCAGTACAGCGGGAAGAGGAAGAAGATGGTCACCAGGATCAGCACCACCACCACAAAGACCTTGTAGCCGGTGGAGGTGCCCGTCAGGTCAACATGCTTGTTGGCTTTCAGCGTCGTCGCTTTTGCACTCATAATCCGGCACCCCCTTAGTCAGTCTTGGCCAGCTTGAACTGGACCGCGGAGAAGATGGCGATGATGATGGCCAGGATCACGCCGATGGCGTTGGCGTAGCCCAGGTCATACAGCCGGTAGGCGGCGTAGTACACCTGGTACATGATGGTCATGGTGGCGTTCATGGGGCCGCCCTGAGTCATCAACTGGATCAGAGCAAAGCACTGGAAGGAGTTGATGGTGGTGATGACCAGCACGTACAGGGTGGTGGGCATGATGGAGGGCCAGGTGATCTTCCAGAACACCTGGAGCTTGTTGGCCCCATCCACCTTGGCGGCCTCGATGATGGAGGCGTCCACGTTGCCCAGGGCGGCGGTATACAGCACGATGGGCTGGCCGATGGAGGTGGTGAACAGGATCACGATGATGCAGGCCAGGGCGGTGCGGCTCTCACCCAGCCAGTTGTAGCCATCGGTGCCGATGAGCTGGTTGAGGATGCCGTTGTAGGGGTCCAGGATCCACTTCCACACCACGGTGATGGCCACCGAGCCGGTGACCACCGGCAGATAGAACACGCAGCGGAAGAAGGACCGGGGAAAGGCGTGCATCCTGTAAATGGCGGAGCTCACCCACAGGGAGAAGGCGGTGACCGTGGGCACCGCCACCACCACGATGATGATGGTGTTGATGAGGCCCTTGTGGAAGATGGGGTCCTGGAAGAGCCGGATGTAGTTGTCCAGGCCCACGAAGTCGCCGAGTCCGCCCAGCCCGTAGTCAAACAGGCTGTAGAACACGCAGATGAACATGGGAGCTACCACAAACAGGAGGAAGAAGAGCAGGCTGGGCAGCAGGAAAATGTAGGCCGAGATGGTCTCCCGCCGCACCAGGGCCCGGCTCATGCCGGAGGTGTGGGACGATTTGGGTTTTCTGGGCTTCCGCCCGGCAGCGGCAGCCGGTGTCGGTTGTGCCATAACGTAGATTCCCCCTCAATGTCGGATATCGCTTTCCCGCCGGGGCGGGAAAAACCGTGCCCGCCCCCTCACAGGGAGCGGGCACGGCAAAGCGTGAAGTCAGTGAAGCGCGGGCAGCCCCGGGGCTCAGCCAGCCATGCCGGCGTTGGCAGCCTCCACGTAGGCGTCGGCAGTGGACTGCACGTCGGCTCCGGCGGTCATGATGGGCTGGAGCAGATTCTGCCACCACAGGGTGCGCTGATTGACCCAGCCGGGGGTCAGGGTGTAGTAGCGGCCCAGGTAGTCGCTCATCTGAGCGAAGGGAGCGCGGATGTCGGCGTCCTCGGCGTCGGCATAGATGTCGCCCCAGTCGGCGTGGACGGGGAAGAAGGTGGTGGTCTTCACAGCCTCAACGCCGTAGGTGGCGTCGTTGCACACGAAGTCCACGAAGGCCTTGGCGGCGTCGATGCGGGCCTGGTCGCCGGTGTCGAACACGCACAGGCCGTAGGGGCCGGCCATCTCCAGCTCGGGCACGCCGTCGTCAGAGGGGAAGGCCATGGCGAAGGGGGTGAACTGGGCCTGCTCAGCGTACTGAGTGTAGTTGGAGTAGTTCCAGCAGAAGGTCATGGCGCAGGTGCCGTTGGCGAAGGCCTGGAGCTCCTCGGCGGCGGCGTAGCTGGCGCTCACGCCCATGGTGCCGTCGTTGACCATATCCTGGAGGAGGGTCAGGGCCTTGACGTTGTTCTCGCTGTTGATGTTGTAGGAAGAGCCGTCGTCGGTGACAAAGTAGTCGGAGTACAGGTTGTTGACGAGGGCGCGGGTGCCCTGATCGCCGCCCTGGGCGCCGCAGTAGATGATACCGGTCTCCGCCATGGAGATGGTGCCGGCGTCCATAGCGGCCTTCAGGGCCTCACAGGCGGCCACGAAGTCGTCGGTGGTCCAGGTGCGGGTCTCCTCGTCGATGTACTGCAGGGCGCCGGCGGCCTCAAAGGCCTCGTAGTTGATGGCCATGCAGTGGGCGGCGGCGGCCAGGGGGAACATGTAGTAGGTGCCGTCCAGCTGGGACACCTCAGCGATGCCCGCAGAGATGTCGGAGCCGCTGGCCTCCCACAGGTCGTCCAGGGACACCAGCAGGCCTTCCTTGGCGTAGTTGGAGATGATGCGCTCGGGACCCTCAAAGACGACGTCGATGGCGCTGCCGCCGCCGGTGATCAGGCCGGTGAGCTGCTGGTCGCCGTCGGCGTAGGTGACGGGCATGATCTCCACGGTGACGTTGGGATACTTCTCATTGAAGGCGGTGATAAGGGAATCCCAGGCACCGGCCTCGGTGAAGTTACCGATGTTGAAGGACGCCACGGTGATGGTGACGGGATCGCCGGCGGACTCCCCGGCCTCGGTGCCAGCGCTGCTGGCGGGAGGCGTGGTGGTTTCGCCAGAGTCGCCGCCGCAGGCGGCCAGACTGAAGGCGAGGGACAGGGTCAGAAGCAGTGCAAGAAACCGTTTCATCATTTTGTACCTCCTTAATATTTTGGCGTGTTGGCAGATTCACCTATAACGCTTATCTGCATTGTAACCAACCTTGTAAGGGTTGTCAATGGCAATTTGAAAATAATTTTCAAGTTCGTAAATATCTAATAATTTTTTTCATCCCATCTTGTGGAAATCAGATATGCTTGGCCGCCAGAGCCGCGGCCACCCGCTCCCTGGACTCCTTGCTGAGGGGCTCCCGGCGGCGGCAGACCTCGGCAAAGAGCACATCGATGACAAAGAGCTGGGCCACCCGGGCGGCCACCGAGCCCAGCTGGAGGGGGCCCTCATTGGCGCCGCACTGGAGAATCACGTCGGAAAAGGCGGCGGCGGGAGATTTGGGGAAATGCGTGACCAGGATGACCTTGGCCCCCTGCTCCCGCACCACCTCCAGCAGGTCCAGCAGCTCCTTGGTGGAGCCGGAATAGGAGAAGAAGAGCACCGCGTCCTTCCAGCTCAGAGTGGCGGCGGCGATGGTCTGAAGATGGGAGTCGTACACCGGCGTAAAGCCGGGAAAGGCAGTGGAAAAGAGGTGGGCGGCCTCCATGGCCATGATCATGGACCCCCCCTGCCCCATGCACAGCACCCGCTCCGCCCGCAGGAGGATGTCCGCGGCGGCGGCCACGCTCTCCGGCCGGAGGAGGGCCATGGTCTGGGCCAGGGCGTCGGTGTCGCTGTTGAAGAGCTTCTGGCACAGGTCGGGGATGCTGTCATCGGGGGAGGGCTCCCCCGACAGGGCCGCGTTCCCCGTTCGGGTGGCCGTGGCGTTGGCCACGGCCAGCTTGAAGGCGTTGTACCCCTTATAATTGAGCCGCTTGCAGAAGCGGGACACCGTGGCCTCCGCCACGCCGCAGGCCTCCGCCAGGTCGGAGATGGACATGAACTGGGTGTCCCGCTGATAGGCGATCACATAGTCCGCCACCCGCTTTTCGGCGGCGGTGAGCTGATAGTAGGAGCTGCTGAGCTTGTCAAAGACGTTTTCTGCGGCTGAATGCACGGTATTCCCTCTTTTCTTCCGCAGTTTTGTGGGTTCGGACCCCGTCTGGGGCGGCTTACCCCCGGTCCAGGATCTGTCCGATCATGGTGTCCACCATAATGAGCATCCGGGGCAGGTGGAAGGGGCCCTTAAAGGTGGAGCCCTTGGCGGGCGGCATGGTGGGCTTGCCGTCCCGGCGCAGGTAGCCGTACCACTCGCCGTACTCCGGATCGGCGAAGTGCTCCTTGCAGTAGTCCAGGGTCTTGCGGAACCACTCCAGATACTTCTCGTCCCCGGTGTCCCGGTAGATCATCATGGAGGCGATGAGGATCTCGTCGTGGGGCCACCAGAGCTTCATGTCGTGCTCGTAGGACTCGGGGGGATTGCCCAGGCAGTCGATGAAGTAGAGCAGTCCGCCGTACTCCTGGTCCCAGCCGGCCTCGATGGCCTGGTCGAAGATCTTCACCGCGGTGGCGTACTGCTCCCGATCGCCCTTCCGGTTGGCGTCCTCCATGAGGAACCAGGAGCACTCGATGTCGTGGCCGGGGTTGACCACCCGGCCCTCGGTGACCTCGCTCCGGAACTCGCCGTTGGGGCCCACGCTCTCCAACGTGCAGCCCAGCTCCGGCTTGTAGTGGTAGCGGAAGATCTCCTCCACGCACTGCTGGGCCCGCTCGTTGTAGAGGGCCTCCTGCTCCGGGTCCACCCGGCGGAGGACGGAGGTGATGTTCAGGTAGATCATGGGGTTGGCCAGGGCGCGGCCGGAGCGGGTCTCGGGGATGGTCTTGGGGCCCAGCCCGGCGGGGTCGGCGATGAGGCCCTGGTTGAGGCCCCAGATCAGGTCGTAGGCCGCCCGGGCCCGCTCCAGGCAGGCCTTTTCCCCGGTGACGCCGTAGTATTCGGCGTTGGCGATGGCGTAAAAGCCCTCGGAGAAGCAGTAGCGGCGCTGGCGGAGGGGCTTGCCGTCCCCGGTGACGGTAAAGTACATCCGGTTCCCTGCCTCCCGGTTGATGCAGTAGCGCTCCATGAAGTCCAGGCAGCTCTTGCTGGCCGCCAGCCACTCCTCCTTCACCCCGTACACCGCGCACAGGTAGGCGAAGGTCCAGGCGCAGCGGCCCTGCATCCACACGCTCTTATCGGTGGAATAGACCTTCCCCGTCCGGTCCAGGCAGGTATAAATGCCGCCGTTGACCTTGTCCATGCCGTGGTCCAGCCAGAACCGCGCGCTGCCCTCCAGCTGGTCCCGCACCCAGGCGCGGCTCTCCTCCAGCAGCTTCTTTGTCTCCATCTTTCACAAGCACTCCCTTTCAGAATCATCCATCTTTGGGATTATCGCCTTTATTCTATCACTGAAGAAAGATTTTTTCAACAAATTTTATTTCTGAAAATTATTATCTTTTCCAGGGGTGACAAAACACCGGCTACGTGATATGATAGCCTTGATAAAATCGGCAGCGGCTGCCCCAAAACGCCGAAAGATGGAGGTTTTCTGTCATGAATCACTACGGAATCGAGGTCACCCCCCGCCACCTCCCCCCGCTGGACCCCAACTACGCTCCCC
>DXDV01000183.1 GCA_019115345.1 Candidatus Intestinimonas stercorigallinarum
TTCTTGTTCTTCAGGCCCTTGGCCCGGGCGGTCTTGATATACTCCTGGTTGATGGCGTCCAGCATGGCCGTCCGGGTCTGGCGGGACAGGTAGCACATGGGGTAGAAGCCCAGGGCCAGACAGGGCAGCACGTAGCTCTTGGCCGTGCCGTCGAACATGGTGGGGAAGATCTTCAGCCCCTCGATGCCGCCGGCAAAGATGTGCAGCAGCATGGTGGCGATGACGAAGCCGGGCATGGAGATGCCCAGCGTACAGATCACCCGCAGCAGGCTGTCCACCCAGGTGCCCCGTTTATAGGCCGCCAGGCACCCCAATGGGACGCCCGCCAATATGGCCCATGAGATGGCGATGGCGCCGATCCGGGCCGAGATGGGGAACATGTCGGTGATGATGTCCAGCACCGGCCGGTCCTTCTGCATCTTCAGGGATACCCGGAAGTCGCCTTGCAGGATGTCCTGGAGGTAGAGCCCCAGCTGGACGACCACCGGCTTGTCCAGGCCGTACTTCTCGTTCAGGGCGGCGATGGTGGCCGGAGAGGGCGTCTTCTCCGACAGCCATGGGCTGCCAGGAACGGCGTTCATCAGGAAAAAGGTGAGGCAGATCACGATGAACAGCGTGACCACAGCCATCAACACTCTTTTCACAATGTATTTTGCCATTTCTTCACTTCCCACTTTTCTATTTTTTGTATATTTTTCATATCACAACAGAGGAAAACCCCTATGCGCAGTTCTTTATATTCTATACTATAAACTTTTGTACGTCAAGGGAAATACGTTCGCAAAGAAATAGAATCTCTTGGCATACGCCAAAATATCCGTGTATGGCGGACAAAATGGGCGCTTTTGTCCGCCAAATATTCCCGAAATCGAAGGGATCCGGGCGAGGGCGGATGACGGAGGAATAAAAATGCAAACCGCCGGCGGACGGGAGCTCCCGTCCGCCGGCGGCGGCGTCAATCAAATCCGAAACCCATGTACCCCCGGCGGTATTCCCGCCAGGCTCTGGCCAGCTCCAGGCGGTACCATTTGACCATGGCGAAGGACTGGAGGTAGCTTCCCGCCAGGCCGTCCCAGAAGGGGGGCGTGCGCAGGTGGTAGCGCCGGGCGGGCATCTGCCGGGCCAGGAGGGCGGCGCCGGCGGCCTGGGCGGCGGCGGGGAGGAGGAGCTCCTTCACCAGCACCGTATCCTCGTCCAGGTATTCGGCGGCGGCCAGCCCCTCGCCACCCGAGGTGGTGAGGCGGAAGAGGTCCCCGCCATCCATCCGGGACAGGCCCTGCTGGTAGGCCGCCAGGGAGGGGGGATAGGTGATGTGGAGGGTGCCGTCCAGCATCCGCTCCCGGAGGGCGTTGTAGTCCTCGGGAGAGACGGGGGCCAGGGCGTCGCCCGGGCCGGGCCGGGCCACCATGTTCCGGAGGAGGGCCACCTTCCGGGTGGAGCAGACCGGCTCAAAGCCGGTGGTGGCGAAGTAGCGGTAGAGGGAGGGCTCCGCCGGGACGATGGCGACGCAGTCCTTTCCCGCCTCCTGGAGGTAGTAGTCCACATAGTTGAGGAGGAAGCGGGCAAAGCCCTTCTTCCGGGCCTCCGGGTGGGTGGCCAGGGCGTAGATGTAGGCGGAGGAGAGCCGCTCCCCCTCGGGCAGGGTGAGGGTCACCGGAAAGAGGGCCGTCATGGTCCACACCACGCCGTCCTCCAAGAGCACCAGGACCTGGCTCTCCTCTCCGTGCTGGTAGAAGTAGTCGATGTAGGCGTCATCGTCGCCGAAGGCCAGCTTCCAAAGCTCCTTCTGGCGGGGGATCTCCTCCGGGCGGGCGGGACGGATCTCGAGCATGGCGGTTGGCTCCTTTCCGATTGGTGTGGGGTGGGCTCAGAGGGGGCGGACCGGCTGGGCGGAGAACTTCTCCACCATCAGGTCGGGGTAGTAGGACTCCTTGGCCTTCCGGAGCCCCTCCACCCCCATGTCGTCCTCCCGGTTGAGGTAGCGCACCTGGGGGTGGCGCTGCCGGACCCGCCGGGCGAACTCCCGGTTGATCATGGCGTAGGCCCCCTGGAGCTCGCCGTAGGCCTTTTCAAAGTGGACGTCGTAGGTGTCGGCCGAGAGGAGGTCCCCCATGGTGAAGGCCACCACCTCGCCGTAGACCCGGATGAGCCCTCCCTCCAGGCCCAGGGCGTGGTAGTGTTCCATGGCCAGCCGGAGGGCGCGGCCCTCGTTCCCCAGGTCCCTCTCCTCCGCCAGACCCTCCCGGATCATGCTGCGGCGGTACCACTCCTTGTCCATCTCCAGGCACTCGGGCAGGCTCTCGGGGGTGATGTCCTCATAGACCCAGGAGGGGTTGTTCTCGATAAAGCGGTTGATGTGGTTGCGCTTGGCGTGGAGCTTCTTCCCCGGCAGGTCGGCCAGCCGGTCGATGTCGTAGAGGTAGTCGAAGCCGTCCCGGTCGGGGGTGAAGGCGAAGCGGCCGGGAAAGCGGGCCTCCAGCTCCCGGGTCTGGGAGAGGGTGAGGCAGACCAGGCGGAAGGGGTCGCCCCGCTGCCCGGCGTCCTCGGCCAGGGCGGAGAGGACGGGGGCGATGTCCCCGGTCCCGGCGGGGTAGATATAGGCGGGACCCAGGGCGCCCCGGAGCCGGGTCACCAGGAAGTCCCCCACCCGGGCGACGCGCTGGTCGTAGGCGCCGCTCCAGACGAACAGATTGGTAAAGTTGTACTCGCAGCCCCGGTGGCTGCCGCCGCGCAGCAGGGCGTCCACCCAGGGCTTGTCGGTGAGCTGAGGGGTCTGAAAGTCGATCATAGAAAACAGCCGTCTCCTTGGGGATTCTTTGAGAGCAGTTTATCACGGCGGGGACCGCCGCGCAAGGGTTTCTTGCTCCTATATGACAGTATGGCCCAACGGACGGCGGAGCAGTCACGGAAAAAGGCAAAAAGCGTGCGTGGCCAGGGCGTAGGTGCGGCCTGCGGCCGCCCGCCCGGCCCGTGCAGCACCACTATTTGTGTGGGGCGCAGCCGGACTGAGGGGGTGAATAGAAGGGAGCACGGCGTTCCCCCTTTGTCATTCTGAGCGAAGCGAAGAATCCGCAACCCCCGTCCTTGTACGTAGCAGACACGAAAAAGGACGGGAGAAACGGATTCTTCGGCCTGCGGCCTCAGAATGACGGGGGGAGAAGGACGCTTTCAAAACCCATTTCTTTTTCCCTGCCGGAAAAAGAAACGGTTTTTGGAATCCAAAGAAAAAGGGGCTTTTGAGAATTGGGGCGTTGTGCGGTGTCCGGCGGCGGCTCCCGTCTTTACGCCCCCATGGGGGACCGGCCCCGGCCGTTACGGCCTATGC
>DXDV01000184.1 GCA_019115345.1 Candidatus Intestinimonas stercorigallinarum
AAGATGGCCGAGGACCTGACCGCCTACCTGAAAAATGCCGGCATCAAGGTGCAGTACATGCACCACGACATCGACACCATCGAGCGCCAGGAGATCATCCGGGACCTGCGGCTGGGGACCTACGACGTGCTGGTGGGCATCAACCTGCTGCGGGAGGGTCTGGACCTGCCGGAGGTGTCCCTGGTGGCCATCCTGGACGCCGACAAGGAGGGCTTCCTCCGGTCGGAGACCTCCCTCATCCAGACCATCGGCCGGGCCGCCCGGAACGCCGACGGCCTGGTGGTCATGTACGCCGATAAGATGACCCCCTCCATGATGGCCGCCATCGAGGAGACCGAGCGCCGCCGGAAAAAGCAGGACGCCTTCAACAAAGCCCACGGCATCGTCCCCAAGACCATCATCAAGTCGGTGCGGGACGTCATCGAGCTCTCCGCCGCCGAGGAGGAGAGCGAGGAGCTCCTGCGGAAAAAGACCAAGCTCTCCAAGAAGGAGCGGGACGCCGCCATCGAAAAGCTGGAGAAGGAGATGAAGGAGGCCAGCAAACGGCTGGAGTTCGAGTACGCCGCGGTATTGCGTGACCGTATTATCGAGCTCAGAGGCAGGTAACGGCCTCCTTCGGCTCCTTCGGGGCCCCGCAAAGCGGGGCGGCGCTTGCGCCGCACAAGCGTTTTGCCCCGGGCAAAACCTTGGCGCAGGGCGAATTTACTTCGCCCGAGCATGGGAAGTCAGCCCCGGGGTCCCCCGCGCGGCCAATGCCGCGTGGGGCGAGGAAGGAGGCATCGAAGCGTTTGGAGTTCGAGTACGCCGCCGTCCTCCGGGACCGCATCATCGAGCTGAGAGGGAGGTAAATGATTTGTATGAGGTGGTGGAATGGGACGGCTCCACAGGCTGGCAAACTATGACTATGGACAGGAAGGCTGCTATTTTATCACTTTCTGCACCAAAAGGAGATCCCCCATATTGTCCCGGATCGTGGGGCGCGACGACCCCGGCGCGCCATACCGCCTGGAGTTATTGCCTGTTGGTCGAATTTTGGACGGCTATCTCCAAAAAATCCCCGTCGCCTATCCGAATATCACCATGCACCATTCTGTGATCATGCCAAATCATGTCCATCTGCTTCTGTCCGTCGATGTCGGTGAACGCACCGCCAAAGGCGCGCCGAGGTCGTCGCGCCCCACACAACTGGTGCCGCGCATGATCACCGCTCTCAAACGTTTTACCAATCAGGACATGCAAACCGACCTCTGGCAGGACGGTTTCCACGACCACATCATCCGCAATGAGGCGGACTATCTGCGGATCTGGTCCTATATGGACCAAAACCCATCCAAATGGCGGGAGGACTGCTATTACGAGGAGGGCACCTCATGAAAAAAGTAAAGATCACTGTCTTGAAAACCGAATTTTACCCTGAGCTGGCCGAGCGCTACCTCACCGAGGGCCGTGAGGCGGGGCCCTGCCCCCTCCAGCAGGTGGGGGATGTGTTCTACTACGAGGGCGGCGCTGAGAAGCCGGAGGGCCTTTGCCCCTGGGCTTGGATCGACATATACCGGGCCATCTCTTCCCTTTCCAACGGCCCTCTCGCCAACGATTGGTATTCCCACGAGGACCAGCGTGTCGTCTGTTGTACCGACGGCGTCCGGCCGGTGGTCTACGAGCTGGTGCTCACCGACATCCCCATCGCGGAATAGAAATACGGCCGTTTCCCATCCCCTCTTGGGATGCCCCATTCCAAACAAAAAAGCGAGGTTTTTATTATGGATCGCGTCACCCTTGGCAAAACTGGTCTCAGGGCCGCCGCCGTCTCCTTCGGCGGCATTCCCATCCAGCGCTCCGACGCCGCCAACACCAAGGCGGTGGTGGACAAGCTGGAGGAATACGGCATGAACTACATCGACACCGCCCGGGCCTACACCGTCTCCGAGGAGTATCTGGGGGCCGCCCTGGCCGGCCGCCGGGACAAGTTCCTCCTGGCCACCAAGTCCATGGCCCGGGACAGGGACGCCATGGCCAGGGACATCGAGACCAGCCTGCGCAACCTGCGCACCGACCACATCGACGTCTATCAGATCCACAACCTGCCCATCCAGCAGATCGACCAGGTCTTCGGCCCCGGCGGGGCCTGGGAGGCCCTGGAGGAGGCCAAAGCCGCCGGAAAGGTGGGCCACCTGGGGGTCACCGCCCACAACGTGGACGCCCTGGACAAGATGCTGGCGCTCCACGGGGACAAGATCGAGACCGTCATGTTCCCCTACAACATCGTGGAATCCCAGGGCCACGAGACCCTGAAAAGGGCCCGGGCCATGGGCATCGCCACCATCGCCATGAAGCCCCTGGCCGGCGGCAACCTGGAGGACTGGGCCCTGGCCCTCAAGTACATCGCCGCCTCCGGCGTCATCGACATCTCCATCCCCGGCATGGGCTCGGCCGAGGAGGTGGAGCGCAACGCCGCCGCCGCGGAGGGCTTCGGCCCCCTCACCCAGGCCGAGCTGGACAGGTGCGACGCCATCCGCCGGGAGCTGGGCAGCGAATTCTGCCGCCGCTGCGGCTACTGCGCCCCCTGCCCCACCGGCATCGACATCCCCTCCAACTTCCTCATGGCCAACTACGCCTGGAGATACGGCCTGGGGGATTGGGCCAGAAGCCGCTATCAGGCCCTGGCCCACCACGCCGGCGAGTGCGTCCAGTGCGGCGCCTGCGAGGGCCGCTGCCCCTACGACCTGCCTATCCGCACCATGCTGGAGAAGGTGTCCGCCACCTTCGGCTACTGAATCAGAAGAAGGAATCGTTTTTATGCTCGACCATATTTACGTCAAGGGCGCCCGCGCCAACAACCTCAAAAACATCGACGTCACCATCCCTCGGGACAAGCTGGTGGTCCTCACGGGCCTCTCCGGCTCGGGCAAGTCCTCCCTGGCCTTCGACACCATCTACGCCGAGGGCCAGCGGCGGTATGTGGAGTCCCTCTCCTCCTACGCCCGGATGTTCCTGGGCCAGATGGAAAAGCCCGATGTGGACTACATCGACGGCCTCTCCCCCGCCATCTCCATCGATCAGAAGACCACCTCCAAAAACCCCCGGTCCACCGTGGGCACCGTCACCGAGATCTACGACTACCTCCGCCTCCTCTGGGCCCGGGTGGGCACCCCCCACTGCCCCAAGTGCGGCAAGGAAATCAAGCAGCAGACCATCGACCAGATCATCGACCAGGTGATGACCCTCCCAGAGGCCACCCGCATCCAGGTCATGGCCCCCGTCATCCGGGGCAAAAAGGGCGAGCACCAGAAGATCTTCGAGGACGCCCGCCGCTCCGGCTATGTCCGGGTGCGGTGTGACGGCTCCATCTACGACCTGACGGAAGAGATCAAGCTGGACAAGAACAAAAAGCACAACATCGAGGTGGTGGTGGACCGGCTGGTGATCCGCGCCGACATCGCCCGGCGGCTCACCGACTCGGTGGAGACCGCCTCCAACCTCTCCGGCGGCCTGGTCCTCATCAACATCGTGGGGGAGGACCGGGACCTCCTCTTCTCCCAGAACTACGCCTGCGAGGACTGCGGCATCTCCATCGAGGAGCTCTCCCCCCGGATGTTCTCCTTCAACAACCCCTTCGGCGCCTGCCCCACCTGCACCGGCCTGGGCTCCCAGCTGAAGGTGGACGTGGACCTCATCATCCCCAACAAGGACCTCTCCATCCTGGAGGGGGCCATCACCGCCAGCGGCTGGAGCAATGTAAAGGGGGACTCCATCTCCCGGATGTACTTCGAGGCCCTGGCCAAGCAGTATAAATTCAAGCTCACCACCCCGGTGAAGGACCTCTCCCCCGAGGTTCTGGATGTGATCCTCTACGGCACCAAGGGGGAGAAGCTCAAGCTCACCTACGAGCGGGAGAACGGACAGGGCACCCTGATGCAGGCCTTCGAGGGGGTGGTCAACAACCTGGAGCGGCGCTACCGGGAGACCCAGTCCGACGCCATGCGCCGGGACCTGGAGGACTGCATGAGCGAGCGGCCCTGTCCCGACTGCGGCGGCAGGCGGCTCCGGAAGGAGGCCCTGGCCGTCACCGTGGGGGACATCAACATCGACGATTTCTGCCGCAAGTCGGTGACCGAGGCCCTGGACTTCATCGACCATCTGGAGCTCTCCCCCCAGAAGATGCTCATTGCCGAGCGCATCCTCAAGGAGATCAAGAACCGCCTGGGCTTCCTCCAGTCGGTGGGGCTCCAATACCTCACCCTGAGCCGTGCCGCCGCCACCCTCTCCGGCGGCGAGAGCCAGCGCATCCGCCTGGCCACCCAGATCGGCTCCTCCCTCATGGGGGTCCTCTATATCCTGGACGAGCCCTCCATCGGCCTCCACCAGCGGGACAACGACATGCTGCTGGACACCATGAAGCACCTGCGGGACCTGGGCAACACCCTGCTGGTGGTGGAGCACGACGAGGACACCATGCGCGCCGCCGACTATATCGTGGACATCGGCCCCGGGGCGGGGGTCCACGGGGGCGAGGTGGTGGCCTGCGGCACCGCCCAGGAGATCATGGACACCCCCGGCTCCATCACCGGCGACTACCTCTCCGGCCGGAAGAAGGTGCCCATTCCCGCCCAGCGGCGGACCGGCAGCGGCCATTCCCTCACCGTCAAAGGGGCGGCGGAGAACAACCTCCAGAATGTGGACGTGTCCATCCCCCTTGGGACCTTCACCTGTGTCACCGGCGTCTCGGGCAGCGGAAAATCCTCCCTGGTCAACGAGATCCTCTACAAGGCCCTGGCCAGCCGCCTGAACCGGGCCAAGACCCGGCCCGGAAAATACGCCGCCATCGAGGGGGAGGAGTACCTGGACAAGGTCATCGACATCGACCAGTCCCCCATCGGTCGGACCCCCCGGTCCAACCCGGCCACCTATACCGGCCTCTTCAACGACATCCGGGACCTCTTCGCCGCCACCCCCGACGCCAAGGCCAGGGGCTACGGCCCCGGCCGGTTCTCCTTCAACGTCCGGGGGGGCCGGTGCGAGGCCTGCTCCGGCGACGGCCTCATCAAGATCGAGATGCACTTCCTCCCCGACATCTACGTCCCCTGCGAGGTGTGCAAGGGCAAGCGGTACAACCGGGAGACCCTGGAGGTCCGCTACAAGGGCAAGAACATCTACGAGGTGCTGGAGATGACGGTGGAGGAGGCCCTCCCCTTCTTCGAGAACCTCCCCCGGCTCTACAACAAGATCCAGACCCTATATGAGGTGGGGCTGGGCTACGTGAAGCTGGGACAGCCCTCCACCGAGCTCTCCGGCGGCGAGGCCCAGCGGGTCAAGCTGGCCACCGAGCTGGCCAAACGTTCCACCGGCCAGACCATCTATATCCTGGACGAGCCCACCACCGGCCTGCACAGCGCCGACGTCCACAAGCTCATCGAGGTGCTGCAGAAGCTTGTGGAGGCGGGCAACACCGTGGTGGTCATCGAGCACAATCTGGACGTCATCAAGACCGCCGACCACATCATCGACCTGGGCCCCGAG
>DXDV01000022.1 GCA_019115345.1 Candidatus Intestinimonas stercorigallinarum
ACGATGCCGAAGGGCACCCCCAGGCGGCGGCTGGCCTCCTGAGCCACCAGCTGACCCATGCGGGTCACCCGGAAGGCGGTCTTTTTGACGGTCTCGGCCACCACGTCGAAGGGCTGGCCCTTCACCTTCTCCAGGGCGTGGCACACCACGCCGGGGCCGGAGACGCCCACGTTGATGACGCAGTCGCCCTCGCCCACCCCGTGGAAGGCGCCGGCCATGAAGGGGTTGTCCTCCACGGCGTTGCAGAAGACCACCAGCTTGGCGCAGCCGAAGCCGCCCCGGTCGGCGGTGCGCTCGGCGGCGGCCTTGATGGTCCGGCCCATGAGGGCCACGGCGTCCATGTTGATGCCGGCCTTGGTGGAGCCCACGTTCACCGAGGAGCACACCAGGTCGGTGACGGCCAGGGCCTCGGGGATGGCCTCGATGAGCTTTTTGTCCCCGGCGGTGAAGCCCTTCTGCACCAGGGCGGAGAAGCCGCCGATGAAGTTGACGCCGGTGGTCTTGGCGGCCTTGTCCAGGGCGGCGGCGAAGGGGACATAGTCGTTGGTGACGGAGGCCCCGGCCACCAGGGAGATGGGGGTCACCGAGATGCGCTTGTTGACGATGGGGATGCCGAACTCCCGCTCGATGGACTCGCCGGTAAAGACCAGCTTCTCCGCCCGGCGGCAGATCTTGTCGTAGATCTTGCGGCAGGCGGCCTCGGCGCCGGGATCGGCGCAGTCCAGCAGGGAGATGCCCATGGTGATGGTGCGGATGTCCAGATGCTGCTGGTCGATCATGCTGATGGTATCCAGGATCTCATTGCTGTTGAGCACGGCAGGGCACCTCCTCAGATCTTGTGCATGGCGTTGAAGATGTCCTCCCGCTGGACCTTGATGGCCAGGCCCCGCTTGGCGCCCTCGTTCTCCAGCAGGGTGCACAGCACGGTGAAGGGCAGCTTGGAGGCGGAGACGTCCACCAGCATGGTCATGGTGAAGAACTCCCGCAGGATGGTCTGGCTGATATCCAGCACGTTGACGTTGTTGTCGGCCAGCAGGGTACACACGGCGGCGATGATGCCCACCTGGTCCTTGCCAAGCACGGTGACGATGGCTTTCATGAACGATCAGTTCCTTTCAAAATAAATGGGTCTCACTGGAGCTCGTCCAGGGTCAGGCTGAAGCCGGGAAGGAAGTGCTCCAGGAAGTAGGCCACCTCGGGGAGGCCGGAGTCCTCCAGGGCCCGGCGGGTCTGTTCGGCGGCCTGGCGGAATTCGGTGTTGCCCGCCTTGAGCTCCTCCAGGCACTTGATGTGGGCCGAGAGCTTGTCGGCGGCCTTGACCAGGGCGTGGTAGGGGCTCTCCGGGTCCTCCAGCAGCAGGGGGGCGTAGGCGGGGCGGAGGGCCTCCGGCAGCATGGACAGCAGCCGCCGGGCGGAGACCTCCTCCACCTCCCGGTAGGCCTCCCGGATCTCCGGGTTGTAGTACTTCACTGGGGTGGGCAGGTCCCCGGTGAGGATCTCCGGCGCGTCGTGGTAGAGGGCCAGGGCGGCGGCGTGCTCCGGGTCCAGGTCCCCGCTGAAGAGGTCCCGGCGGATCACCGCCAGGGCGTGGGCCAGCACCGCCACCATGTGGGAGTGCTCCTGGATGTTCTCCCGGAAGGTGTTGCGCATAAGGCCCCACCGGCCGATGTAGCGCATCCGGGAGATGAGGGCGAAAAAGTTGTGGGACATGGTCACTTGACCAAAAACTTCTCAATGGAGCTCTTGAAGATGTCGGCCTGGGCCTGGGAGCCCTGGACCTGGACCTGGATGGGCTCGGAGAGGTCGATGGAAAAGAGGCCCATGATGGACTTTCCGTCCACCAGATAGCGGCCGCAGATCACGTCCACGTCGCAGTCCAGGCGGCTGGCGGCATCCACAAAGGCCTTGATGTCACTGACGGAGGTGAGTTGGATAGGAAAGGTAGTCATTGTGGTTCCTCCCCACGTGTGTTAATATATATGAGTTCATTATAATCAGGACGTCGGGAAAAAACAATGAAGAACCCGAGCCCTTCCGGAATTTTGGATATTTCAACCAGAATTTCCGGGGAAATATCCCCATTTTGTTGAGGTATCGCCATGAAGATCGCCATTTACACCCTGGGCTGCAAGGTCAACCAGTACGAGACTCAGGCCATGGAGGCCGAGCTGCTGGCCCGGGGCCACAGCCTGGTCCCCTTTGAGGAGCGGGCCGACGCCTATATCATCAACACCTGCACCGTCACGGCGGTGAGCGACAAGAAGTCCCGCCAGGTCATCCGCCGGGCCAGGAAGGAGGCGCCGGAGGCCGTCATCGGGGTGTGCGGCTGCTACGCCCAGACGGCGCCGGAGGCGGTGGAGGCCCTGGAGGTGGACCTCATCTCGGGCACCGCCGGGCGCATGGCCTTCCTGGACGACCTGGAGGCCGTTTTGGAGGACCGCCGGGCCGCCCGGCTGGCCGGGGAGGGCCCCCGGGTGACGGTGGACGACGCGCTGCGCCGCCGGGTCTTTGAGGTGCTGCCCGCCGGCGGTCTGGAGGGCCGCACCCGGGCCATGCTGAAGGTGGAGGACGGCTGCGTCAACTTCTGCACCTACTGTGTGATCCCCTACGCCAGGGGCAGGGTCCGCTCCCTCTCCATTCCGGAGGCGGAGGCGCAGTGCCGCCGTCTGGCCGCCGAGGGCTACCGGGAGGTGGTCCTCACCGGCATCGAGATCTCCTCCTGGGGGGCGGAGCGCCGGGACGGGTCCGGCCTCATCGGCCTCATAGAGGCGGTGTGCCGCGCCCTGCCCGCGGACGTCCGGGTGCGGCTGGGCTCCCTGGAGCCCCGGACCATCACCGCCGACTTCTGCCGCCGGGCGGCGGCGCTGGGGAATCTGTGCCCCCACTTCCACCTGTCCATGCAGTCGGGCTGCGACAGCGTGCTGAAGCGGATGAACCGGAAGTATGACACCGCCCGGTATTACGAGAGCGTGCAGCTGCTGCGAGGGGCCTTTGACCGCCCCGGCATCACCACCGACCTCATCGTGGGCTTTCCCGGGGAGAGCGAGGAGGAGTTCCGGGACACCCTGGCCTTCGTGGAGAAATGCGCCTTCTCGGCCATGCACATCTTCCCCTACTCCCGGCGGGCGGGCACCCCGGCGGCCAAGCTGCCCGGCCAGGCGCCCAACGCCGTGAAGGAGGACCGGGCCCGCCGGGCCGGGGCGCTGGCCCGGCGGCTGGAGGCGGCCTACCTGGACGGCTGGGTGGGGGAGACCCTGCCCGTCCTCTTTGAGGAGGAGAAGGACGGCCTCTGGCGGGGCCACGCCCCCAACTATGTAGAGGTATTTGCCCGGGGAGAGGACCTGCACAACGTGGAGCGGCCGGTGAAGCTCCTCCGTCGGGAGGGGGGGAGCCTGATAGGCGAGCTCTAACGGCCCCTTCGAGCCTGGAGGGCGGCCTTCCACCGGTCCAGCCGCTCCCGGGGGAGGAGGTAGTTGATGACCATGGAGACCACCACGCCCACGCCGGTGTCCACCATGCGGTTGAGGGCGTAGCTCACGTAGGTGTCCACCGGGGTGTTGAAGAGGATGATGCACAGCACCACGCTCCCCGGCTGCACCGCCGTGGGCCAGTGGAACATCTGGGCCAGGCAGATGAGGACCACCACCCCCACGAAGGTGAGGGGGATGAGGAGGGCCCGCCGCTCCCCCGGCGGGTCGATGAGGAGATAAAACCAGAAGAGGCCCATGCCCAGAAAGCCGCCGATGATGGTGCCGATGAGCCGGTTGCCCCCCTGCTGCCAGGAGTGGCCCATGTCGTTGCCCATGCCGTATACCGCGCCGATACAGGCGAAGGTGGGGTTGCGGTCGATGAGAAAGTAGATGGCCGCGCACAGGGCGGCGGAGAAGGCGGATTTCAGGTTGCGGAACCCGATGCCGGGGAAATGGGGGTGGGCGTGGCCGTCCATAGTGATTCGCTCCCAAAATAATTTGTAGATGTTATAATGTCTGCGGAATCAACCGAACGTCGGTCGATTCGCGCGGCGGCAGCCGCGCAATTCCATAAAACCGGTTCAAAGGAACCGCTGGCGCGTTCAAACGCACCAGTGGAAGGCGCGAGGGTTTTGGGCGAAATGATCCAAACCCCTTGCGCCTGAACAAAGCCATTTGGCCTCGAAAGCCTTGGCTTTCAAGGCGTTCGGCTTTGTTCAGTACGCATTATTATAGCATATCAGGAGAAAAAATCCAGGCCAAAGAAAAAATTAGGCTTTGCTTCAGCAAGCTCCGGGAGGGCTCCGGAGAACGCCTGAGGAGGGAGAGCATGAACATTCTCATTTCGGCCTGTCTGCTGGGCCTGCCCTGCCGGTATGACGGGGCCTCCAAGCCGTGGGCGGGCGCGGCCGCGCTCACCGCCGCCGGCCACCACCTGGTCCCCGTCTGCCCCGAGCAGCTGGGGGGCCTGCCCACCCCGCGGCCCCCCGCCGAGCGGGTGGGAGAGCGGGTGCTCACCCGGGCGGGGGCCGACGTGACCGGGGCCTACCGCCGGGGGGCGGAGGGGGCCGTGGCCCTGGCGGAGGGGCTGGGCTGTCCCTGCGCCGTGCTCAAGGCCCGCAGCCCCTCCTGCGGCAGCGGGACCATCTACGACGGCACCTTTACCGGCGCCCGGGTATCCGGGGACGGCCTGACCGCCGCCGCCCTCCGGGAGCGGAGGGTGGCCCTATTTACCGAGGAAGAGGAGGAAGCGCTGTGGCGCTTTTTGAACGCCGGGGCGGAGACCTGAGGGCCGTCGTGGCCGCCGACGCCCGCTGGGGCATCGGGAGGGAGGGGGATCAGCTGTGCCATATCCCCGCCGACCTGAAGCGGTTCCGGGCCCTCACCACCGGCCGCGCCGTCATCCTGGGCCGGAGGACCCTGGCCACCTTCCCCGGGGGGCGGCCCCTGCCCGGCCGGCGGAACCTCATCCTCTCCCGGGACCCGGCCTTTGCCCCGGAGGGGGCGGAGGTCTTTCGGGATCTGGACGCCCTGCGCTCCGCCGCGCCGGAGGACGCCTTCGTCATCGGCGGCGGGACGGTCTACCGGCAGCTCCTGCCCTGGTGCTCCACCGCCTACGTCACCCGGCTGGAGGCGGCCTTTCCCGCCGACACCTATTTCCCCGATCTGGACGCCAGCCCCGACTGGCGGCGGGTGGAGACCGAGGGGCCCTATGAGCACCAGGGCCTCCTCTTCCGCTGCGACATCTACCGCCGGAGATGACGCCTATTGGATGGACCGCTGCGCCCGAAGGCGCGCGCCTGAACAAAGCCAAACGCCCCTTGCGCGGACGGGACAAAACGTCTGCGCAAGGGGCGTTTGTCATGGCTCCACGCCCATGGCCTCCAGCAGCCGCTCCAAAAGCCGGTTCTGCCGCCGGAGCAGGGCCAGGGTCTCCTGACAGGCGGGACAGCCGGTGGAGAGCCCGGCGGGACGGCGGACGTGGGTGGCGGTGTCGGCCAGGGTCTGACGGCGTTCGGCGGCGGCCTGGGCGCAGGCCTCCGCGTCGGTTCCGCCGCTCTGCCGGGCGGACGTCCCCCGGCGGGTACAGCTTCCCATCATCGAGTTCCCCCTTTCCCTATCATCTTATGTTTGGGATTGACTTTGGTCCCCAAAGGGGGTAAAATTTGAAAGTGTCTGAAATGAGACAGAAAAAGGGGGCTTGACCATGGCGGAGGACTGGCGGGAGGAGCAGCTGGCTGCCCTGGCCCGGGCGGAGCTCTTTCGGGAGGTGCCGCCGGAGCGGCTCCGGCGGGCGGCGGAGGACCCGGAGTGCCTGCGGGAGGAGTTTCCCAGGCGGGCCGTCATTTACAGCCCCAGCCGCTTTCGCCGGTGCCTGGGGGTGGTGCTCAAGGGCCGGGCCAAGGTCACCAAGGGGGCCCTGGTCATGAGCACCCTGGAGCGGGGGGCCATCTTCGGCGCCGCCGCCCTCTTCCACCGCCGGGACCGGTATGAGACCACCATCACCGCCCTCACCCCCTGCGCCGTGGCCTTCTTTCCTGAGGCGCTGGTGGCCGCCCTGCTGGACGACTGTCCCCCCTTCCGCCGGAGCTACCTGGCCTACCTCTCCGAGCGCATCCACTTCCTGAGCCGGAAGGTGGAGGGCCTCTCCGCCCGCCGGGTCACGGGCAAGCTGGCCCGCTTCCTGCTGGAGGCGGGGGGCGAGGCGGTCTCCTGCCCCGCCGCCGAGCTTGCCCGGCGGCTGGATGTGAGCCGGGCCGCCCTCTACCGCTCCTTCCAGGAGCTGGAGGAGGCGGGGGGCATCCGGCGGGAGGGAAAGACCATCGTCATCCTGGACCGTGGGGTCCTGGAAAACCAGAATGGAGGAATTTAGGATGAAAAGAAAGCTGCTCGCCCTCACCATGGCCCTGCTGATGCTGGGGGGCGCCCTGGCCGGCTGCGGCGCCCAGGAGACGGCTGAGACCACCCCCGCGCCCGAGACCGCCGCCCCCGAGAGCACCGCTCCGGCGGAGACCACCGCCCAGCCCACCCAGGCGGCGGAGGGGACCGTCCGCTTCGCCGTCCTCAACGGGCCCACCGGCATCGGGGCCGCCAAGCTCATGGCCGACAGCGACGCCGGGACCACCGCCAATTCCTATGAGGTGGAGGTCTTTACCGCCAACGACCAGGTGGCCGCCGGTCTCACCAACGGGGAGATCGACATCGCCGCCGTGGCCTCCAACGTGGCCGCCAACCTCTACAACAAGACCGACGGCGGCGTCCGGCTCCTGGCCGTCAGCGGCCTGGGGGTCCTCTATATCCTGGAGAACGGGGAGAGCGTGCAGTCCATGGCCGACCTGGCCGGCCGCACCCTCTACGCCACCGGCCAGGGGGCCAACCCGGAGTACGTCCTCAGCTACCTCCTCACCGAAAACGGGGTGGACCCCGCCGATGTGGACATCCAGTGGATGACCGGCGACGAGATCACCGCCCTCATGGCCAGCGGGGAGGCCGAGCTGTGCATGCTTCCCGTCCCCGCCGCCACCGCCGTGCAGATGAAGAACGCCGACGTCCGGGAGGCCCTGGACCTGTCGGCGGAGTGGGACAGCCTCCAGAACGGCAGCCGCCTCACCATGACCACCATCGTGGCCCGGACGGAGTTCGTGGAGGAGAATCCCCAGGCGGTGGAAAACTTCCTGGCCGACTATGCCGCCTCGGTGGACTATGTGAACGGCAACCCGGCGGAGGCCGCCGAGCTGGTGGCGGGCTACGGCATCACCGCCAACGCCCAGATCGCCCAGGCCGCCATCCCCAAGTGCGCCCTGGTGTGCATCACCGGCGCTTCCGAGATGCGGGGGGCCATCCAGGGCTACTATGAGGTCCTCTACCAGGCAAACCCCGACGCCATCGGCGGGGGCATCCCCGACGACGCCTTCTACTACCAGGGGTGAGCCGGAGACCGGCCGCCGCCCCCGCCGCCGGCTGGCGGGGGCGGCTTCTGCCCCTTTTGTTCTGGCTGCTGGTGTGGGAGTGCGCCGCCCTGTGCGCCGCCCACCGGACCCTCCTGCCCGCCTGGGCGCTCTGGCGGGAGACGGGGGACCCCTCGGAGCTGCTGGCCTGCCTGTGGGCGGGGCAGACCTTCATCCTCCCCGCCCCGCCCAGGGTGGCGGAGGAGTTTTTCGCCCTGGCGGGGACGGGGGAATTCTGGCGGACGGCGGCGGTCTCTCTGGGCCGGGTGTTTGCCGGGACCGCCGCCGGGGTGGGGCTGGGGACCGCCCTGGCCGCCCTCACCGCCGCCTTCCGGTGGGCCCGGCTCCTCCTGGCCCCGGCGGTGAAGGTGGTCCGGGCCACCCCGGTGGCCTCCTTCATCATATTGGTGCTGCTGTGGGCCGACCGGGACTGGGTGCCCGTCATCATCTCCGCCCTCATGGTCCTCCCCGTGGTGTGGGGGAACGTGGTCCAGGGGGTGGACAGCGCCGACGCCGGGCTGCTGGAGCTCTCCCGGGCCTACGGCCTCTCCTCCTGGCGGCGGCTCCGGCTGGTGTACGTGCCCTCGGTCCTGCCCTACTTCGCCGCCGCCTGCCGCACCAGCCTGGGGCTGGCCTGGAAGGCGGGGGTGGCCGCCGAGGTGCTCTGCCTGCCCCGGCTGGCCATCGGCACCCAGGTGAGCAACGCCAAGATCTATCTGGAGACGCCGGCCCTCTTCGCCTGGACCCTCACGGTGCTCCTCCTCAGCTTTCTGCTGGAGGGCGTGCTGGGGCGGCTGCTGGGCCGGCTGGAGCGGCGGAAAGGGGGGACGGACCATGCCGCGGCTGCGTGAACTGACGGTATCCTACGGGGAAAAGCGGGTGCTGGACCGGTTCTCCCTGGACCTGCCGGAGGAGGGAGTCACCGCCCTCTCCGGGCCCTCCGGCTGTGGCAAGACCACCCTCCTCCGGGTGCTGGCGGGGCTGGAGCGGCCCTCCTCCGGCGTGGTGGAGGGGCTGGCGGCGGAGCGTGCCGTCCTCCTCTTCCAGGAAAACCGCCTCTTCCCCTGGCGGACGGCGGCGCAGCACATCACCGACGTCCTCCCCCGGCCCGACCCGGCGGCGGCGGAGCGCTGGCTGGCGGCGGCGGGGCTGGAGGGAGAGGGGGGGAGCTATCCCGCCGCCCTCTCCGGCGGCATGGCCCGGCGGCTCTCCCTGGTCCGGGCCCTGGCCCTGGCGGAGGTCCGCCGGGGGTGGCTGCTGCTGGACGAGCCCTTCGCCGGGGTGGACCCGGCCCGGGCGGAGTCCCTCATGGGGGCGGTCCGGGCGCTGGGGCTTCCGGTGCTGCTGTGCGCCCACGAGCGCCACACCGTCTCTCTGGCCGACCGCCGGGTGGACCTGGACGGCCCGCCCCTGCGCGTGACGGGAGGGCTCCGGGCCTGAGCGCCCGGGAGCCCCCATTCCGGCGGGGAAGGCCCCTGCATTTTTGAGAATTCCCGGTAAAAATCTTGCAATCAGCCTATTCATATGGTATACTGCCTATACTAGCAGTGTACGCATCCGTCAAGAGTGGGGTCCGCCCCGCTCTTTTTATTGAGAAAAACACATATGTAAGTATTTGGAAAATAGGACGAGGGGGGACCGGACATGGCAAAGGTGACTGAGCGCACGGCGGAGCTGGCGGCGCCCATCGCAGCGGCGGCGGGCTGTACGCTCTGGGATGTGGAGTATGTCAAGGAAGCGGGGGAGTGGTTCCTCCGGGTCTATATCGACAAGGAGGGCGGCGTCTCCATCGACGACTGCGAGGCGGTGAGCCGGCCCCTCAGCGACGCCCTGGACGAGGCCGACCCCATCGAGGGCAGCTACGTCCTGGAGGTCTCCTCCGCCGGGGCCGACCGGGCGCTGAAGAAGCCGGAGCACTTTGAACGCTTCCTGGGCAGCGAGGTGGACGTGAAGCTCTACCGGGCCAGGGACGGGCGCAAGGAGCTCACCGGCGTGCTCCGGGGCTATGAGAACGGGGACGTGACGGTGGAGCTCCCCGGCGGGACCGAGACCATGGAGAAGAAAGACGTCGCCCAGGTGCGGCTGCACCTGAGCTTTTAAGGGATTAAGGGAGAGTAACGAAATGCCGAGAAAGAACGCCAAAAAGACCAACAGCAGCGAGAACGACGGACAGGAGTTTTTCGCCGCCATCGCCCAGATCGAAAAGGAGAAGGGCATCCCCGCGGGGTATATGATGGAGAAGATCACCCAGGCCCTGGCCTCCGCCTACAAGCGGGACCACGAGGGGGCCGGGGACAACATCGAGGTCAAGGCCAACCCCGAGACCGGCGAGGTGCGCATGTTCATCCTCAAGGACATCGTGGAGACGGTGGACAATCCCGCCACCGAGATGGCCCTGGAGGAGGCCCGCCGGGCCATCCCCCACGCCCAGCTGGGGGATGTGGTGCGCATCGAGGTCAAGCCCAAGAACTTCGGCCGCATCGCCGCCCAGACCGCCCGTCAGGTCATCATCCAGGGCATCCGGGAGGCCGAGCGGGGCATGATCTACGACGAGTTCAGCTCCAAGGAGCACGAGATCCTCACCGGCGTGGTCACCCGGGTGGACCCCCGCAGCGGCGCCGCCAATCTGCGCATCAGCTCCAGCAACGAGTATACCGAAGCCTTCCTGGCCCCCGGCGAGCAGGTCCGGGGGGAGGAGGTCCGCGAGGGCGACCGCCTGAAGGTCTACGTGGTGGAGGTCCGCCGCTCCACCAGAGGGCCCCAGGTCCTCATCTCCCGCACCCACCCCGGCCTGGTCAAGCGCCTCTTCGA
>DXDV01000185.1 GCA_019115345.1 Candidatus Intestinimonas stercorigallinarum
TCGAACCCGTGTTACCGCCGTGAAAGGGCGGTGTCTTAGCCGCTTGACCAACGCGCCATGCGGTGCAGCATGCGCTGCATGGTAGCGGCACCTGGATTTGAACCGGGGACAACTCGGGTATGAACCGAGTGCTCTAGCCAACTGAGCTATGCCGCCATGTAGGCCCTCACGAACAGGGCAAGGGATATTATATCCGAAGCGGCTTCGCTTGTCAACGGAAATATCAAATTTTTTCTGAAAATTTTTAATCCACCTTGTAGCCCACGCCCCACACGGTCTTGATGAACCGGGGGTCCCGGCTGGGCTCTCCCATCTTCTCCCGCAGCCGCCGGATGTGGACCATGACGGTGTTGTTCCGGTCCAGGTACTTCTCCCCCCACACCGTCTCGAAGAGCCGCTCCGCCGAGATGACCTGGCCCCGGTTGGCGCAGAGCATCCACAGGATGTCGAACTCGATGGGGGTGAGGTTGAGCTCCTTTTCATATAAGGTGCACTGGTGGGTGCCCCGGTCGATGACCAGGCCGTTGAAGTCGATGACGTCCTCCGCCCGCTCCCGCTCCTGGGCGCTGTTGTAGCGGGTGTAGCGCCGGAGCTGGGCCTTCACCCGGGCCACCAGCTCCAGGGGGTTGAAGGGCTTGGTGATGTAGTCGTCGGCCCCGATGGTGAGGCCGGTGATCTTGTCCATATCGGAGCTCTTGGCGGTGAGCATGAGCACCGGGAAGTGGTGCTCCCGCCGCAGCTCCCCGCACAGGTCGAAGCCCGACTTGTCGGGCAGCATCACGTCCAGTATCGCCAGGTCCACGCTCTGCCGCTCCAGCAGGGCCAGGGCCTCCCGGGCGGTGCCGCAGGTGTGGATGACAAAGCCCTCGCTGCGCAGGTATACCCCCACCAGCTCGGCGATCTCCGGCTCATCGTCTACCACCAGGATGTGGACGTCCATAGGGCTCTCCCTCCCAAACGCGGTCGTTCTGCCCATGATTATAGCCGCCCCCGGCGGGAAAAGTCAACGTCCGGTGGAAAACGTAAGAAAAACGTCACAGTCGCCCCCCTCAGCTCAGGAAGCGGATGAGCCCGGCAACGGCGAAGGCGGCCAGGGCGGGGAGCAGGCTCTCCCACTGGAAGGGCCGGTCCAGCAGGGCCTTGGCCAGCAGCACCACACCGGCCAGCCGCAGCAGCCAGGGCAGCAGAGAGAAGAGGAGCATCAGGGGCAGGCCGATGAGGGTGAGGATCAGGCCGCCCACCACGCTGATGGCGGCCACGCCGGCCAGACACAGCAGCGTCAGGGTGAAGAGGGTGAACATGGGTGAGACCTCCTTTTCTGTGTGCCCACAGCATACCACCGCCCCTTAAAAGAAAGGGAGAAAGAAAGATGAAAATTTGATTAAAAATCCGCCCCGGCCCCGTCTGAGCCGGAGGAGCGGCGGGCACAATAATGTCTGCCGGATCAGCCGCGAAGCGGTCGATCCGCGTGGCATAGCCGCGGCGGCGCATGGCGGCTTTGCGGCGCGTTTGCATGGAAAAAGGAGGGCTCCGTATGGACCACGGGAAGAGGGAAGGAAACCGGCGGCTGCGCCGCTGGGAGGGGGCGCTGCTGGCGGGGCTGGCCATCGCCCTTTTGACGGGGGTGTGGCTGGACCGGGAGCAGGCCGCCCTGGCCGGGCAGGTGGTCCGTCTCCATGTGGTCGCCCATTCGGACGGCGCCGCCGACCAGGCCCTGAAGCTCCAGGTCCGGGACCGGGTGCTGGCGGCGGCGGGGACGGCCTGCGCCGGGGCCCAGACCGCCGAAGAGGCGGTGGGCCTCCTCCGGCAGGCCCTGCCGTCGCTGGAGCGGGCGGCGGAGGAGGCGGTGACGGCCGCCGGGGCGGACTGCCCCGTGGCCGCCACCCTGACCGACGGCGTGTGGTTCCCCACCAAGACCTACGACGGCTTCGCCCTCCCCCAGGGCAGATACACCGCCCTGCGGGTGGTGCTGGGAGAGGGCGCCGGACAAAACTGGTGGTGCGTGGTTTTTCCGCCCCTGTGCCAGGGGACCTCGGTGGAGGCCCAGCCCGCCCTGGCCGCCCTGGGGGAGGAGGAGGCCGCCCTCCTTACCGGCGAGAGCGAGGGCTACGTCCTCAAGTTCAAGGCCATGGAGCTGTGGGAGGGCTTCCGCCGCTGGGCGGAGGGGGCGTGATCTCAGGACCTGCGTCCACAACCGCCGCAGGCCGTCCGGGCGGTCTTTTCCGCCATCCGGCATCCCCCGGTGATACGTACAGGTTCTCAGCCGTTCTGGCCCACGTTCCACGAGATGTTGCCGGTGCCCAGGCCGTAATTGCCCGCCGGCACCTCCCCCACCCCGGGGATGGTCACCGTGGGCACCGTGGAGGCCCCCGTCTGTCCCGGCCGGCGGCCCGGCAGGTAGAAGGTGATGAACTTCAGCGAGAAGATGTCGCAGACGATGAAGGTCTGGGTGGTCTCCTCGTAGAGGGTGAGGTAGCTCCGGCCCACGGAGTAGAGGATGCCCTCCTTCTTGATCATGGCCTGGAGCCCCACCAGGAACTCGCAGGAGACATAGGCCCCCAGGTTGTCGGAGAGGATCTGCTGGAGGGAGCCCCGCATGGTGTCGGTGTTGAAGTCCTCCTCCGGCGGGGTCACCAGCCCCCCGGAGCCCCGGGCCTGGTCCATGGCGATGCTGCGGACGGCGTTGGGATAGAATTGGTTCATATGGGTCCTCCTTCGGTCAGGTTTCGGCGTAGGCGGGGGTGGGGTTATAGAAGCAGTGGTCGCCGATGCGCACCACGAACTCCCCCACCTGGGATGGAAAGTTGGGCGGGCAGGTGGGGCTGTATGGATTGAAATACCACAGGGCAAAGCCCAGGTTGGTCAGCCGGTTTCCCGCCATGGCCCACTCGGCGATCTTGTAGTGGATGGGCTCCACCGACATGTTGTAGATGTTCTGGGCGTTGTAGCGGCCCCCGATGGACTCCCGGGCGCAGTCGAACTGTCCCGGCTGGTAGATCACCGCCCGCACCGTGGGCTCCAGCCGGCCATACTCCCCGTAGTCCACATGGACCCGGTTCATCACCACGCTGGCCACCGCCTTCATGCCCTGCTCCCCCTCGCCCCCGGCCTCGCACTGGATGATGCGGGCCAAAAGCTCCAGATCTGTCATGGTATCCCCCCTGTCGCGGCGGTCAGGCCGTCTCCGTCCGGGCCTGCTTCTGGTCCTGGAACCGCAGCAGGGCGGCCAGCAGCACCAGCAGGGAGGCCCACAGGTTGGTCCGGGCGGAGCCCTCCGCCGCCGGGTCGCCCTGGGCGCGCTCCACCGCCCGGAGGGCCGCGCAGAGGAAGTATCCCAAGGCCCCCACCAGGATGGCCCCCGCCAGCAGACGGAGGCGGCGCACCTCCTCCTGGACAGCCTGCGCGCCGGTCTCGTCCCCCGCCAGGGCTAGGCATACCCCCTCCCGCTGCCGGACCGTGGCGGAATAGGAGAGCAGCACCGAGGCGATGACCGCCAGTATGTAGCCCAGGGAGTCCTCCAGAGTCCGGGCATCCTCGGCCAGCAGCGCTTCCTCCATCTCCCGTCCCCCTCTCTCCCCGTGCTGCTCCCATTCTATCCGGAAAGGAGGGCGCTGGTGCCTGTCCGGGCCGAAACGGCGCCGCGCTCCACAAAATTGCGTGGTCCTGGGCGCGCCCCCATAGCTCCCCCTGGACGGGGGAGCTGTCCGGCGAAGCCGGACTGAGGTGGTGAACACGAGAGAGCACCGCATCTCTCTGTCATTCTGAGCGTCCCCTCTTTTGTCATTCTGAGGCCGCAGGCCGAAGGATCCGTTTCTCTCGTCCCTCTGCCTTTCCGCTGCGCAAAAGGACGGGGAAAACGGATTCTTCGCTTCGCTCAGAATGACAGAAAGAGACGTGGTTCTGGCCGGGCAGGCGGCCAAAGGCCGCCCCTACGGATGGTGACAAACCAGTGCGGCACCACCTAATTTTGTGGGGCGCGACGACCTCGGCGCGCCGCCATGCTGTTTGTGGGGTGCGGCGGCGGGGCATCAGGCCGCCCCGTCCAGCTCCTGTTCCGCCTCCCACTCGCTGTCGGCGGAGAAGAGGAACCGCCCCGCCCCGTCATAGACCTCAATGTGCCCTCTCACCCAACGCATGGTGTATTCCATCGTTCTTCCGCTCCTTTCAAGCTTTTGTTCTGGTTTCAGTATAGGCGATTTATGGTCCAATAAAACGGACTTTTATTGCGGCGGCGGAGAAAAAAATCCCGGCGGACGGCCTGCTGCCGCCCGCCGGGACCCGGCTGGACATGACCCGATGGGGAACGGGGAGAGGGCTCCGCCGGAGGGTCAGTCCTCCTCCGGCGCCACAATCTCCCCATGCTCCCTTTCGTACTCTTGCAAATAGCGCTCTACGGCAATACAGAGCTGCATATTGATGGAGCGGCGCTCCAGCTTGGCAATGGCCCGAATCTTCTTCATGGTCTGAGGGTCCAGCCGAAGAGAATAGGGCACTTCCTGCACGCCCATGCAATCACATCCTATCTAATAGATTCTAAATATATCTTTATGCTATCATTTAGAATTCCCTATATCAAAGAGTGATTCAGAGTTGACTAGACCTATTTAGAGTG
>DXDV01000186.1 GCA_019115345.1 Candidatus Intestinimonas stercorigallinarum
GCCACCACCACCAGCGGCGTAGCCGAGGTGGTATACAAGGACGGGGACGCCGCCGGCAGCATGGTGCGGGTCCGGTTCTAAGACACAGAGAGGAGTGAGCAAACTATGGCAGGCATGACCTTTACCTTCGGAAGCGGCGTCAACGACAGTATTTTTGGCAAGAGCCAGGCGCCGATCCGCATGTTTCTGGAGAGCCAGGGGGAGCTGTTTGAGCAGGCCAGCCCCCTGAGCAAGCTCTTCAACATGGAGACCAGCAAGAGCTGGGGCGAGAAGATGACCGGCATGACGGCCTTCGAGGGCTTCCAGCCCGTGGGTGAGAACGGCGCCTACCCCGAGGACGAGACCCAGGAGGGGTACAGCAAGGCGGTGGAGCACGAGGTATGGAAGGATTCCTTCTCCATCAGCCGGGAGGCGGTGGACGACAGCAAGCTCGTGGACTTCAAGAAGAAGCCACAGGGGTTCATCAAGGGCTACCACAGGACGAGGGAGCTCTTTGGCGCGGCGCTGTACGCCGGCGCCATCGGCGGAAAGAGCAAGGTCACCTTCCGGGGCAAGAGCTACGACGTGACCGGCGCTGACGGGAAAAAGCTCTTCGCCACGGACCACCCCAGCAAGCTGGGGAAGGGGAGCCAGTCCAATGTGTTCTCCGACGCCTTCAGCGTGGACGCCCTGGGCGCGGCGGAGACCAGGATGCAGCAGTTCAAGGGCGACGCGGACAACATCCTGGACGTGAGCCCCACCACCATCCTGATCCCCAACGACTACAAGGCCAAGAAGGCCGTGTTCGAGGCCATCGGCGCGGACAAGGACCCCGCCACCGCCAACAACGCCTTCAACTACCAGTTCGGCCGGTGGAACGTCATCTGCTGGACCTATCTCAACCAGTTCCTCAGCACCTACACGGATTTCCCCTGGGTTCTGCTGGACGAGGCCTACAACGAAGCCTACGGCGGCGCGGTGTGGTTCGACCGGGTCAACCTGGAGGTCCGCAGCGAGCTGGCCGGCAACGACGCCAACGTCTGGAAGGGCTACGCCCGGTGGTCCGCCGGCTTCAACGACTGGCGCTTTGCCTGCTGCGGCGGCATCAGCGGCGGCACCCAGCTGATCCCCACCGGCGTGGGCGGCTGATAGACAGGAGAGAGCGTCCCGCTCCCGCAAGCGGGGGCGGGACATCGCTCATTAGGAGGGCAAGCGGAAATGACGGTCAGTGAATTGATCGCATATGTGGACAGCGTAAAGCCAAATGCCTTTTCAGACAGTGACAAGCTGGTTTGGCTCAACGAGATCGAGGCCAGGATACAGACGGAGGTCATGCTTCGCTGGCAGGGAGAGATGGAGCAATACGCGCTGCCTGAGGACAAGGACACAGAGCTGCTGCTCTCCCCGCCCCACACGGCAGTCTACCGCTACTGGCTCCAGGCCATGATCGACTTCGAGAACGGGGAGTACGACAAATACCAGAACACCAGCGGCATGTTCAACGCGGCTTGGAGCGCCTTCGTGGCCTGGTTCGCGGAGATCTACCGGCCGGCGGATGGTTATGCGGCGGAGGGGAGCTGAGAATGAAGATCACGGTATACGCCATTTCGAAGAACGAGGAGAAGTTCGCGGCGCGGTGGGTGAAGTCCATGGCGGAGGCCGACCACATCTGTGTCCTGGACACCGGGAGTGCGGACGGAACGGTGGAGATCCTGGCGGACCTGGGCGTCATCGTCCGACGGGAGGAGATCGACCCATGGCGTTTCGATGTTGCCCGCAACCGGTCCATGGAGCTGATCCCGGAGGACACAGACATCTGCGTCTGCACAGATCTGGACGAGGTGTTCCGCCCGGGGTGGCGGGCGGCTCTGGAGCGGGCCTGGCGGCCGGGAACGGAGCAGCTGCGGTACAGCTATATCTGGTCCTTCGACGAGCATGGCCGGCCGGGGACAGAGTTCATTCAGGAGAAGATCCACGCCCCAGGTGTGTTCCGCTGGGTCCACCCGGTCCACGAGGTGCTGGAGCGGACAGACGGCGCGGCGTCCTGGCCGGTGGCAGAGGTCCCCGAGATCGTGCTGGAGCACCACCCGGACCACGGCAAGAGCCGGGGCGGGTATCTCCGCCTGCTGGAGCTTTCCGTCCGGGAGCGGCCAAACGACGACCGCAACGCCCACTACCTGGGCCGGGAGTACATGTTCCACCGGCGGTGGGACGAGGCCATCGCCCAGCTCCAGCGCCACTTGACCCTGCCCACCGCCACCTGGGCGGCGGAGCGGTCCGCCTCCATGCGCTTTATCTCCCGGTGCTACCTAGCGAAGGGCGACCAGCCGGAGGCCATGCGCTGGGCGCTGCGGGCCGTTGCCGAGGCCCCGGAGCTGCGGGAGAGCTGGGTCCAGGCGGAGGAGGCGGCCTACGCCGGGGAGGATTGGCCGGCGGCGGCCTTCTTCGGTGGGAAGGCGGTGGCCGTCACCAAGAAATCCGGCTGCTACATCAACGAGGAGCGGGCCTGGGGGGCCTATCCCTGGGACGCTATGGCTTACGCCCTGTACCGGCTGGGGGACCTGGAGGGCGCGGCGGCGGCCACAGAGCGTGCCCTGGAGCTGGAGCCGGGAAACGAACGGCTGCGGGGCAACATGAAATTCTATCGAGGGGATAGGGGGGACAAGGGATGAGCTATCGGGGTTGGTGTGAGCCGCCCTACTTCCTGACGGCCTACGGCATCGCTGTGAAGCACGGCTTCCGGG
>DXDV01000023.1 GCA_019115345.1 Candidatus Intestinimonas stercorigallinarum
GTGGCGGGCCGAGAAGATCCAGAAGAAGGCCGCCAAGGTGGGCTTCGACTGGGACGGCGTGGACGGGGCCATGGAGAAGCTCCGGGAGGAGACCGGCGAGCTGGAGACCGCCATCGCGGAGGGGAGCAACGTCAGCGAGGAGCTAGGGGATCTGCTCTTTGCCGCCGTGAACGTGGCCCGGTTCGTGAAAACGGACCCGGAGGCCGCCCTCAGCGCCGCCTGCGACAAGTTCGCCCGGCGTTTCCGGGCGGTGGAGGAGGCCGCCGCCGCCCAGGGGAAGGACCTCTCCGCCATGACCCTGGCCGAGATGGACGCCCTCTGGGACGCCGTCAAAGCCCAAGAGGCTTGAACGCCCGCGCCCGCGGGCTTTGAGTAAATAGATTTGGAGTGGGAACACAAAAGAGTTATTTTAGGAGGGACATCGCAAATGAATAAAGCTGAACTGATCAATGCCGCCGCCGAGAAGGCCGGTCTGTCCAAGAAGGACACCGAGGCCGCGGTCAACGCCGCCATCGACGCCATCGTGGAGAGCCTGGTCAACGAGGATAAGGTGCAGTTGGTGGGCTTCGGCTCCTTTGAGGTGAAAAAGCGTGCCGAGCGCATCGGCCGCAACCCCAAGACCAAGGAGAGCATCAAGATCCCGGCCTCCAAGGTCCCCGTATTCAAGCCCGGCAAGGCTCTCAAGGACGCCGTCTCCAAGTAAGGACGGCGCCATCACAGGATAGGAAGCGGCTCCGGTGTCCCCGGAGCCGTTTTTCCGTCGGCCCCCGCGGGGGCGGAAGGAGGAAGCAGACATGCGTTTGGACAAATGGCTCAAGGTCTCCCGGCTCATCAAGCGGCGGACGGTGGCCAACGAGGCCTGCGACAACCAGCGGGTGAGCGTCAACGGCCGGCCGGTGCGGGCCTCCTACGAGGTCAAGCCCGGCGACGTGGTGGAGCTGCGCTTCGGCGAGCGGGTCACCCGGATCGAGGTCCTGGCCGTGGCCGACAGCGTGGGCAAAAACGACGCCGCCGCCATGTACCGGGAGCTGGGCTGAGGAAGGGCGGACCATGGTCGATCTGTTGGTAAAGGCATTCATCTCCCGGCCGGACGACTGGGAGGACCCGGAGATCCGGCAGCGCTACGGCCTGCTCACCGGCGGGGTGGGCATCGCCCTCAACCTGCTCCTCTCCCTGGGAAAGTTCCTGGCGGGAGTCCTCACCGGCTCCATCGCCATCACCGCCGACGCCTTCAACAACCTCTCCGACGCCGGCTCCTCGGTGGTGACCCTGGCGGGCTTTCAGATGGCGGCCAAGCGGGCCGACGACGACCACCCCTTCGGCCACGGCCGCATGGAGTATATCTCCGGCCTCATCGTGGCCGGGGCCATTTTGCTGGTGGGGGTGGAGCTGGTCAAGAACTCGGTGGAGAAGATCCTCCGCCCGGAGGAGATCGCCTTCTCCTGGGCGTCGGTGGGCATTTTGTGCGCCGCCATTTTGGTGAAGCTGTGGATGTTCCACTTCAACCGCACCCTGGGCCGGCGCATCGGCTCGGCCGCCATGGGGGCCACCGCCGCCGACTCCCTCTCCGACGCCGCCGCCACCTCGGCGGTGCTGCTGGGCACCCTGGTGGGCGGGCTCACCGGCCTGCACATCGACGGCTGGGTGGGCCTGCTGGTGGCCGCCTTCATCCTCCGGGCGGGCTGGGGCGCCGCCAGGGACACCCTGGACCCGCTGCTGGGCCAGAGCCCCGATCCCAAGCTGGTGGAGGACATCGAGCAGACGGTGCTGGCCCATGAGCTGGTCTCCGGCATCCACGACCTCATCGTCCACGACTACGGACCCGGCCGGCGGATGGTCTCCCTCCACGCCGAGGTCCCCATGGACGCCGACATGCTGGCCGTCCACGACATCATCGACGACATCGAACGGGAGCTCAAGGAGAAGTTCCGCATCGAGGCCGTCATCCACATGGACCCCATCGCCACCCGAGACCCCCGCACCAACGCCCTCAAGGAGCAGGTGGCGGAGCTGGTCCGGGAGGTGGACCCGGCCATGACCATCCACGACTTCCGCATGACCCAGGGACCTCACCACCAGAACCTGATCTTCGACGTGGTGGCGCCCCACCGCTGCCCCCTCTCCGACGAGGAGGTGAAGGCCCGCATCGGGAAGCTGGTGGCGGGGCTGTCCGGCGGACCCTACTTCGCCGTGGTGTCCATCGACCGGGCCTACACCGAGCCCCCGGCCTGATCCCCGGCTTTTACAAAAAATTCACCCTTCCGCCGGAAAATGGACTATAATGACGGTAAGAGACTGCCGCCGCCGGCGGCGCAATGCCATGTGAAGAAAGGTGGAGGTCCCTATGCCCACGAAGGTGCTCATTGTGGAGGACGACGGCAACATCGCCGAGCTGCTGCACCTCTATTTGGAAAAGGAGGGCTTCGACACCCAGGTGGCCCCCGACGGAGGGAAGGGCGTGGAGCTCTTCCGCTCCTTCCGGCCCGATCTGGTGCTGCTGGACATCATGCTGCCGGTGATGGACGGCTGGTCGGTCCTCAAGAAGATCCGGGAGGGGGATAAGACCCCCGTCATCATGCTCACCGCCAAGGGCGAGCTCAATGACAAGGTCCAGGGCCTGGAGGGGGGCGCCGACGACTACATCGTCAAGCCCTTCGAGATGAAGGAGGTCCTGGCCCGCATCCACGCCGTCCTCCGGCGCTACGGCGCCGAGGAGGGGGGCGGGGAGAAGAAGCTCTCCTTCGACAAGCTGGTCATCAACCTGGACTCCTACGAGCT
>DXDV01000024.1 GCA_019115345.1 Candidatus Intestinimonas stercorigallinarum
ATATCAGCTCTGGGAACGAGGTCTATTACGAAACACGAGAAGACGCCATTGCAGACGGCAAGACCGCCTGCTCAGTATGTGATCCATAGAAATTCCAAGAGGTGATTTAATGGCTGACGCCATCTACTTGCGAAAATCCCGGATGGACATGGAGGCGGAGCGCCACGGGGCGGGCGACACTCTGGAGCGGCACCGCCGGGAGCTGATGGCCCTCTCCAAAGGCATGGGTCTGAATATCACCCACATCTACCAAGAAGTGGTCTCCGGAGAGACGATCACCGCCCGCCCTCAGATGCAGCAGCTCCTCCACGACGTGGAGGCCGGGCAGTACGAGCACGTGGTGGTCATGGAGGTGGAGCGTCTGGCCCGCGGCGACACCCTGGACCAGGGGGTGGTCTCCCGGGCCTTCCGTTTCAGCGGCACCAAGATCGTCACCCCGAAAAAGACCTATGACCCCAACAGCGAGTTTGACGAGGAGTATTTCGAGTTCGGGCTCTTCATGTCCCGCCGGGAGTACAAGACCATCAACCGCCGCCAGCAGGCGGGCCGCCTGGCCTCGGTCAACGAGGGCAAGTGGCCCAGCAACAAAGCCCCCTACGGCTACGACCGCAAGAAGCTGGAGGATCAGAAGGGGTGGACCCTCGTGCCCAACGAGCACGCCAAGGTGGTGGCCTCGGTGTACCAGTGGTTCACCGAGGGCCTTGTCCTCCCGGACGGCTCCACCCGCCGGCTGGGCGTTGCCCGGATCGTCAGGCGGCTCAACGACCTGGGGATCCCCTCCCCCTCCGGCAAAGACTGGACCAACCCGACCATCATCGCCATGCTCCGCAACGAGGCGTATGCCGGGTGGGTCCGCTGGGGCTACCGGAAAACGGTCACCCGCCTGGTGGCCGGCGAGGTCCAGCGGAGCAACCCCGTGGCCAAGACCTACACCCTGGCCCGGGGCCTGCACCAGCCTCTGGTCACCCAGGACATGTACAACCAGGCCCAAGAGCTGCTTCGGGCCAACCCCAGCCGCCCGGGCCCCCGGCAGTACGCCCCGGCCAATCCGCTGGCGGGACTGGTGAAGTGTGGGCTCTGCGGCCGCAACATGGTCCGCCGCCCCTACAACAAGCTGGGCCGCCCGGACACGCTGATCTGTCCCTACACCTCCTGTCCCACCGTCGGCTCCGACCTGTCCGTGGTGGAGGACGCCGTCCTGACCGCCATGGAGCAGTGGCTTCGGCAGCTGGAGTTTGACTGCAGGGAACAGGCCACCCCCTCCGCCGAGATCGCCACCCTCCGGGCCACCCTTCTGGAGCTGGAAAAGGCCCTGGATGTCGTGGACCGTCAGACGGCCAACGCTTACGACCTTGTGGAGCAGGGCGTCTATTCCACCGAAGTCTTTCTCTCCCGCTCCCAGGAACTCTCCCGGCGGCGGGACGAGCTGAACCAGCGGATTACCTCCGTTACGGAAGAACTCCTGCGGTATGAGCGTTTCGACGCCGACCGCTCCCAGCTTCTCCCCAAGCTCCGCCACGTGCTGGATGCCTACCGGGCCTCCGCCTCGGCAGAAGAAAAGAACGCCCTGTTAAAGAGCGTTCTTGACCATGTCACCTATACGAAGTCCAAGCGCCTGCGCTGGAACAATGCCCCCGGCAGCGACATGGAGATCACCCTCCATCCCCGCCTGCCGCATATTTCTCATTCTGATTGATAATTTGAATGTGTAGAAGAACTTGGGCACCTGGAGATGATCGGCGCCATTGTGCATCAGCTGACCCGGGACCTGACCGAGGAGCAAATCCGCACCGCCGGGTTTGATGCCTACTTCGTGGACCATACTGCCGGTGTCTATCCCACCGCCGCCTCCGGGTCTCCCTGGAACGCCGCCGGCATGGCGGTAAAGGGCGATCTGATCGCCGACCTTACCGAGGACCTGGCGGCAGAGCAAAAGGCCCGCGTTACCTACGACAATATTCTTCGGTTGAGCGACGACCCGGACGTCAACGACGTCATCAAATTCCTCCGAGCCCGGGAGATCGTTCACTTCCAAAGATTTGGAGAAGGTCTGCGTCTGGCCAAGGATAGGCTGGGCGAGAAGAACATCTACTATATGAATCCGTCCTTTGACAAAGGAAAAGTAGAAAAATAGTGCCAATATTTTAATGAGGAGCCCGCCGATTCGGCGGGCTCCTCTCTCATGGGATCATGATTGAAAAATACGGTGAAGACGGCTCTTTAAAATGCTCTATAGTCTACCTATGGGGGGCAAATTGCAAAAGGCTCAGATTCTTGCCACGCCGGAGCGGCGGGCGGCCTCGGCAACGGCCTTCGCCACGGCGGGCCCCACCCGCTTGTCAAAGGCTTTGGGGATGATATAGTCGGCGCTCAGCTCCTCGTCGGAGATCAGCCCGGCCAGGGCGTCCGCCGCCGCCATCTTCATCTCCTCGTTGATGTCGCTGGCCCGCATATCGAAAGTCCCGCGGAACACGCCGGGGAAGGCCAGCACGTTGTTGATCTGGTTGGGGAAGTCGCTGCGGCCGGTGGCGATCACCGCCGCGCCGCCAGCCCGGGCCTCGTCGGGGAAGATCTCCGGGGTGGGGTTGGCGCAGGCGAAGACGATGGCGTCCTTGGCCATGGTCTTGACCATCTCAGTGGTCACAGTGCCGGGGGCGGAGACGCCGATGAACACATCGGCCCCCACCAGCATATCCGCCAGGGTGCCGGACTTGTGGTCCAGGTTGGTCACCTGGGCCATCTCCTCCTTGATCCAGTTCAGGCCCTCCCGGCCGGTGTAGATGGCCCCCTTCCGGTCACACATGGTGATGTTCCTGAACCCGGCGGACAGCAGCAGCTTGGTTATGGAGATGGCCGCCGCGCCGGCGCCGGAGGTGACGATCTTCACGTCCTCCCGGTTCTTGCCCACCACCTTCAGGGCGTTGAGCAGTCCCGCCAGAGTGATGATGGCGGTGCCGTGCTGGTCGTCGTGGAAGATGGGGATGTCGCACTTCTCCTTCAGCTTCCGCTCGATCTCAAAGCACCGGGGGGCGGCGATGTCCTCCAGGTTGATGCCGCCGAAGGAGCCGGAGATGTTGTAGACGGTGTTCACGAACTCGTCCACGTCCTGGGTCTTCACGCACAGGGGGAACGCGTCCACGTCGCCGAAGGCCTTGAAGAGCACGCACTTGCCCTCCATCACCGGCATGCCGGCCTCTGGGCCGATGTCCCCAAGACCCAGCACGGCGCTGCCGTCGGTGATGACGGCGCAGAGGTTGTGGCGGCGGGTCAGCTCATAGCTCTTGCTCACATCCTTCTGGATCTCCAGACAGGGCTGGGCCACGCCGGGGGTGTAGGCCAGGGACAGGTCCTCCTTGCTCTCCACCGGCACCGTGGCGATGACTTCGATCTTCCCCTTCCACTGCTCGTGCAGCTTCAGGCTCTCCTTCGCGTAATCCATGGGTCTATGTCCTCCTTTATCGATTGCCATTTTCTATCTTCTATTTGTCTATTTTTCTATTGAGGTCAGGCGGCTCTGGGACTGGGGAAACCAAATATCAGAGTTTCACCTGCCGGATCACGTCCTTCAAGCAGTCGGCGCTGTGGCGAAGGCGGGCGACCTCCTCCTCCGTCAGCCGGTTGGGGACCCGATAGCGGACGCCCCCCCGGTCCACCACGGAAAGAGTGCTCAAGCACACGTCATCGATGCCGTACTCCCCGTGGAACATGGTGGAGACGGTCAGGGCCGTTCCGGCTCCCGTGAGGATGCACTTGCAGATGTGGCACACAGAGATGGCGATGGCGTAGAAGGTGGCCCCCTTGTCCTGGATCACCCGGGCGCCGGAGGTGCGGACAAATTCCTCCATGGCGTCGTAGTCGTAGTCCCAGTCCGTAAGGGGGTTCTCCGCCGCCGTTTCCTTCAGCTCGTTGATGGGGTTGTTGGCGATATAGGCCAGGGACCACGGAATGAAGGAGGAATCCCCGTGTTCGCCGTAGACATAGGCGTGAATATTTTTGGGGCTGATACGGAACCGCCGGGCCAGCTCCGCCTGGAGCCGGGCGGTGTCCAGGGTAGTACCGGTGCCGATGATCCGCTTCTCCGGGATGCCGGAGGTCTTGTGAAAGATATAGGTCAGCACGTCCACCGGGTTGGAGACGATGATATACAGCGCCTCCGGCGCGGCCTTGGCGATTTTGGGGGCGATGTCCCGGATGATGCCGGCGTTGGTTTGAATCAGCTCCAGCCGGGTCTGCCCAGGTTTCCGGGCAATGCCGGAGGTGATGATCACAATGTCGGAGCCAGCCGCGTCAGGATAATCTCCGCTGCGCACAATAGCCGGAGAGCAGTAGGTGATCCCCTGGTAGATGTCCAGTGCCTCGCCCCGTGCCTTCTCCTTCTTCACGTCGATCAGCACGATCTCCGTGACGATCCCCATGGTGACCATATCGTTGGCAATGGTGGCGCCCACACTGCCGGCACCGATGATGGTAATTTTACTCATACTGTTACCCCCACTGGAAAATTTCTCTGCCAATCATTCCACCGCTCGTGCCTGTATCAGTGAACAAAGCAAAGATTGTTAAAATAATATCATATTTCCGCTGGAGATGCAAACACATCTCAGCGATATTTTGTAGAGATTTCCACTGATTCAAACATCCGATTTTATGAAATTCACCTAAAGCTCGCGAAAATACCTGAGTGAAAAATGAATCCAGAAGACAATTCTTTGCCGTAACAGTCAGATATGGCGGGCGAGTAAAATCGTAGGGAGGATGCTGCCAAACCGGCGGCATCCTCCCCGTGATCATCCATCATTTCCGCTTTCCAGCGGAACCAGCAGAGCTAACCCATGGGCGGCGATGCCCTCGCCGCGTCCGGTAAATCCCAGTCCCTCCTCGGTAGTGGCTTTGACACTGACCTGATCTACAGCTATGTCCAAATCAACCGCAATGTTTTCCCGCATCCGCTGGATATAGGGCGCCAGCTTCGGGCGCTGAGCCAAGATGGTAACATCCACATTTCCTACTGTATAGCCCGCCCCTCTCAGGCGGACAGCCACCATCCGCAGCAGCGCGCGGCTGTCTGCCCCCCGCCAGCGTTCATCGCTGTCAGGAAACAATTTTCCAATGTCCCCCAAAGCGGCGGCCCCCAGAAGGGCGTCCATCAACGCGTGGAGGGCCACATCCGCGTCGGAGTGTCCCAACAGACCCAGGTCATAGGGGATCTCAACGCCCCCAAGGATCAGAGGCCGGCCCTCCACCAGGCGGTGCACATCATATCCATGGCCAATCCGCGGCAGTCTCACAGCCCCATCTCCCTTCTCGATAAAATCGCCTCCGCCAAAATCATATCCTCAGGCGTGGTAAT
>DXDV01000187.1 GCA_019115345.1 Candidatus Intestinimonas stercorigallinarum
CCTCACCGGGGAGGAGCTGGACTTCCTGCCCCAGGACCTGCTGGAGCGGGAGGTGGAGAAGTTCTCCGTCTACGCCCGGGTGACCCCCGAGCACAAAATGCGCATCGTCCGGGCCTGGCAGAAGCGGGGCCAGGTGGTGGCCATGACGGGGGACGGGGTCAACGACGCCCCCGCCCTGAAGGCCGCCGACATCGGCTGCGCCATGGGCCGCTCCGGCACCGACGTGGCCAAGGGGGCGGCCGACATGGTGCTCACCGACGACAACTTCACCACCATCGTCCGGGCGGTGGAGGAGGGGCGGGGCATCTTTGCCAACATCCGCAAGGCCATCCACTACCTCCTCTCCTGCAACATCGGGGAGATCGCCGCCGTGGCCCTGGCCACCGCCCTGGACCTGCCCCAGACGCCCCTGACGCCGGTGCAGCTCCTCTGGCTCAACCTGGTCACCGACTCCCTCCCCGCCCTGGCCCTGGGGGTGGAGCCGGTGGAGGAGGGGGTCATGGAGGAGGGGCCCCGGAACGCCCACGGCAGCCTCTTTACCAGGGACTTTTCCCTGGCCCTGGCCTGGCAGGGGCTGTTGGTGGGGGCGGTCACCCTGTGCGCCTGGGCCCTGGGCTGGACCATGGCCCGGGACGGCGGCGCCCTGGCCGGCACCATGGCCTTTTCCACCCTCACCCTCTGCCAGCTCTTCCACGCCTTCGACGTGCGCAGCGACCGCAAGACGGCGGCGGAGCTGGGATTCGCCTCCAACCGGGCCATGGTCAAGGCCTTCCTGGTGGGGGCGGGACTGCTGCTTGCCGCCCTGGTGTGCCCGCCCCTGCGGCTGGTGTTCGGCACCGTGGCCATGCCCCTGCGGGCCTGGGGATGGGTGCTCCTCCTCTCCCTGACCCCGGCGGCGGCCGGCGAGGGGGCCAAGCTCCTCCGCCGCAGCGGAAAGCGGGAGCCGAACAAGGCCGCCCGGGTGTGACACACCCCCAGGCGGCGGGGTCGGGCGCCGTGGGCGCGCAAGGCGGGGCCCCGCCGCTCTTTTCCGCCGCAGTTCTCTGCGCGGATGACGTCCTCCGGGATATGGGCCCCTTCCGCCCCTTCTCCACTCGGTCTTTTCTCGCCTGGTTGCGCGCGGGAGCGCCCGTTCTTTTGGGCGCGCCGTCACAGGCGCCGCCGGGCGCGGGACCGCTTGACCGCCGCGCCTATGGCATACGCGGGGGCGGCGGCATAGACTGAACTGGCGAAGGCCCCGGAAGGAGGTAATACGATTGGGTATTACAAACTCGAACAAAGTCATCAGCGCGGAGCGGATCGGCTGTGACGGCTCACTGAAGGTGACGCTGGCCCTTACCGCCGCTCCCGATATTATTACCAATCCCACAGACATCGCCCTGATTTTGGACCGCTCCGGCAGTATGGCCGGGACGCCGCTGGCCAGCATGAAGACCGGCGCCAAGACCTTCATCGACATCATTTCACAGTCCACCGGCGGGCAGCCCGACGGGGAGATCGGCTCGGGCAGCCGCATGGGTATCGTCAGCTTCGCCAATACCGCCGTACAGAACACCCAGATGATCACGTCGGTAGACGACCTGAAGACCGCCGTGGACGGGCTGACCGCCGGAGGAAACACCAACCACGCCGACGCCTTCAGCCAGGCCCTGGCTCTCTTTGACCCCAGCTCCGGAAACGCCAAGGTCATGGTCATGTTCACCGACGGCAACACCACCACGGGCGCGCCGCCCGCCCCCGTGGCCGCCGCCGCCCGGGCCCAGGGCGTCATCATCTACTGTATCGGCCTGGTGGGGTCGGACGGACTGGATGTGGACGCCCTCAACGACTGGGCCACCGACCCGAACGACACCCATGTGGCCATCACCCCGGACGAGGCCGAGCTGGAGGAGCTCTTTGCCGAGCTGGCGGCCAACATCTCCAAAACAGGCGCCACCAACATTGAGATCAACGAGGTCGTGACCTCCGACTTCGTGATCACCAGCGTGCTGAACCCCACGGTGGGGAGCGCCGCCATGCTCAGCTCCACGTCGCTGCGCTGGACCATTCCCGAGCTGGGCGTAAGCGCGCCGGAAAGCGCGCTGCTGGAGTTCTTCATCCGCCACGTTGGGACCGATCCGGGCACAAAGCTGGTCAACGAGTCCATCACCTATACCGACGACGAGGGCAACGTGGCGGTGTTCCCGGAGCCCATGGTGGCCGTGGAGTGCGACGTAGTGATCTGTGCCGAGGAGTGCCCCGATCCGGTGGAGCTGACCCTGGAGGGCTGCGCCGACTCCATGGAGGTGGATATGGGGGATGTCTATCTGTCGTCCCTGGGCAGCATCCTCGAGCTGAGCGTGACCATCAAGCAGGTGTGCCCCCGCAAGCGGGTGGCTCTGGCCGTCATCCTCACCGAGGTGGGGAAAAACGGGGCGGAATATCAGCGGGGCATGAAGACCATGACCGTCCCCGCCCACAATTTCTCCAGGTGCCGCGACATTCTGGTCAAATGCATCCGGTTTGTGCTGCCCGAGGATCTGGACGTGTCCTGCTGCGGGACTCCGTGCAAGTGCGATCCCCGAAAGTTCAAGGTCCGCTTCCTCGCCAACACCATCGACACCGATTTCCGCTGCTGCGATTCGGTGGTCACGCTGTGACGGGAGCCCCCCTTTCCTGAACGGCCGCCCCTTCGAGCTCCTCCGCCGGATCGCGGCGCGCCCGCCCTCCCGCGGAGGCTTTTTCCACAAGCTGCGCGGCCGCCGGGACCTGATGTCCCGGCGGCCGCAGTCAGCTTGAAGAGGGGAGAGAGAGGAAGAAACAGAGACAACGGTGGTCAGCCGCCCTGAGGGCCGGCGGCGTGGTGCATGGAAAGCGGCTTTACGTTGAAGTTGGAGCGGTACTCCGTCTCGTGCCAGAAGATGTCCTCGGCCACCAGGCACTCCGGGTTGAGGGTCACACCCTCCAGCATGAGCTCCTTGAACTTCTTGTACCCCGCCCGGTCGATGAGGTGGCCGCCGTGGAGGTACTCCGGCTTGTGGTCCATGACCCAGGCGGAGAACTTCTGCCAGTTGCCCAGCACCGCCAGCAGCACCTCCTCTGTGGCCCAGTTGAGGAACATCTTGCCGGTGCGGGGGGTCTGGCGGCCGGTGCGGCCGCCCAGGATCACCCGGTAGAACTTGGTCTCCTGCCGGGTCCAGGCGCTGGTGGGACATGCCTTCACGCACTCGCCGCAGCCCACGCAGCAGCAGGGGTCCTTGTCGATCTTCCCCGTCTCCGGGTTGAGGGAGAGGACCCGGGTGGCGCCGTGCTCACAGGCCCGGACGCAGGCGCCGCAGCCGATGCACCGCTCGGGGCGGTAGGCCATCCGGGCCACGCCGATGATGCCGAAGTCGCACAGGTGGGCCTTGTTGCAGTCGTTGGGACAGCCGGCGATGTTGATCTTGATATGGTAGTGGCTGGGGAAGATGATGGGCTCGATCTTCCGGGCCAGCTCGAAGGTGTTGCAGTTGCCGCAGATGCAGTGGTAGTTGCCCACGCAGGCGGTGATGTTCCGGGCGCCGATGGTGGGGTAGCCCGACTTGGGGTCCCAGGGCGCGGGCTCATGGGCCACCCGGTCCATGTCCACCCCGCACAGCTGGGCGTCCACCTCCTTGATGTAGGACTCCAGATAGGCGTTGACGGCGGGGACGTTCTCGTACTTGATGCCGGTGATGTCGAAGGTCTGCCGGGTGCCGAAGTGGAAGTTGCCGTCTCCCCAGGTGGTGGCGATGTGCTCCACGTAGGAGAGGTATTTGGCGTCCACCATGCCGCCGGGCACCCGCATCTGGAGCATGAACTCCCCGGGCACCTTGGACTGGCGGAAGCAGTTGAGACGCAGCTTTTTGATGTCGATGTCGTGATTCATGGTCCCCCTCCTCTCTCAGTCCACCAGGTCCCGGGCCACGGTATAGGGGAACACGGGGCCGTCCAGACACACATAGACCTCGTCGATGCGGCAGTGGCCGCACTTGCCCACGGCGCAGGACATTTTGCGCTCAAAGCTCATCCAGACCTTCTCCGGATCGACCCCTCGGTCCATGAGGGCCAGGCCGGTGAATTTCATCATGGGCGGCGGCCCCACCACCAGCACGGCGTAGTCCCCGGCGAAGGACTCGAAGGGGAGCTCGGGGACGAAGGAGGGGACCAGGCCGGTGCGCCAGCCCTCCTTGGGGTCGTTGTCCAGGGCGTAGAGGGTGGTGAAGCGGTCCTTCCAGCGCTCCAGCTCGCTGTGAAAGACGATGCCCGCCTCGTTCTTGAAGCCGGAGACCAGGTGGACGGACCGGGCGAAGCCGGGGTCGGCCTCCACCATATGGAGCAGGGAGCGGACCGGCGCCAGGCCGGTGCCGCCGGTGAGGACCACCAGATGCTTGCCCCGGAGCTCCTCCACCGGCAAGCCCCTGCCGT
>DXDV01000188.1 GCA_019115345.1 Candidatus Intestinimonas stercorigallinarum
CCGTGGAGGAGCTGTCCGTCCCCGGCTTTGACCGGCTGGTGGTGGCGGAGGACCTGGACTACGGCGGCCAGCAGCTCTTCGCCCGGCTGGGGAGCCGGGTGGTCTACCTGGACTACACCGGCAGCCGGGATCTGACCGGGCACCTGGACCAGGTGGCCGCCCTTCTCCGGTGGGATGGATAGAGATTCCATCGAACAGGCGTTTGACTATTCAAACTTCCTGTGGTACACTGGGGAAAAGGGGGTGGAGACATGGACCGGACCATCCTGCACTGTGACCTCAACGGCTTTTACGCCTCGGTGGAGCTGCGGGACAAGCCGGAGCTGCAAAACAAACCGGTGGCGGTGTGCGGCGACCCGGAGAGCCGTCACGGCATCATCCTGGCCAAGAACGAGGCGGCCAAGAAATTCCAGGTCAAGACGGCGGAGACCATCTGGCAGGCCCGGCGGAAATGCCCGGACCTCATCCTCCTCCCCGCCCACCACGACCAGTACCGGCTGTGGTCCGGGCGGGTCAACGCCATCTATGAGCGGTACACCGACCTGGTGGAGCCCTTCGGCATCGACGAGAGCTGGCTGGACGTCACCGGCTCCATGCATCTCTTCGGCGGTGAGGGCCGGGCCATCGCCGACCAGCTCCGCAGGGTGGTGAAGGAGGAGACGGGCCTCACCATCAGCGTGGGGGTCTCCTTCAACAAGGTCTTTGCCAAGCTGGGCAGCGACATGAAAAAGCCGGACGCCACCACCGTCATCTCCCGCTCCGATGTGCCCGCCAAGGTGTGGCCCCTGCCGGTGACCGACCTGCTTTTTGTGGGCCGGGCGTCGGCCAAGGTGCTGAGCCGGTATGGCATCCACACCATCGGGGACCTGGCCGCCTTCGGCCGGGATGGGCTGGAACGGCTGCTGGGCAAGCAGGGCGGGCAGCTCTACGAGTACGCCGCCGGGCTGGAGCACAGCCCGGTGACCCGGGCGGGCGAGACGCCGCCCCCCAAGTCGGTGGGCAACGGCATCACCTTCCGCCGGAACCTGGTGGGCTGGGAGGACATCCACACCGGAGTGGCCCTCCTCTCCGACAGCGTGGCCGCCCGGCTACGAAAGCACGCCATGAAGTGCACCACCGTCCAGGTCACCATCCGGGACCCCAATTTCAAGGACATCTGCCGCCAGAAACGGCTGGAGGCACCCTCCTGCACCGCCCGGGACATCGGCGGGGCGGCCCTGGAGCTCATCCGGGCCTCCTGGGACCCCCGCGCCCCCATCCGTGCCCTCACCATCACCGGCCAGCACCTCCTTCCGGAGGGGGAGGCCGGAGAGCAGCTGGACCTCTTCTCCGCCGGGGCATCCCCCCGCCGGGAGAAGCGGGAGCAGCTGGAGCGGGCGGTGGACGGCATCCGGGGCAAGTACGGCAAAACCGCTATCCGCTCCGCCGTCACCATGGGAGAGGACATCGATCACCCCGCCGGTCACGCCGGCAGCATCCCGCCCCCCGGCGGCGCAGGCCGGGATTGAAACACGCCTGACAGAACAGCAGCACGCCCTCTATGCCATCATCGGCGCGGAGGGCGTGCTGTTTCATTTTATTTTTTCCGCCACCGCAGGAGCAGGGCGGAGTTGACGATGACCAGCACCGAGCCGGCGTTGTGGACCAGGGCCCCCACCACCGGATCGAGGATGCCGGTCATGGCCAGCAGGATGGCGGCGAAGTTGAGGGCCATGGAAAAGGCCAGATTGCACCGGATGGTGACCATCATCCGCCGGGCCAGGCCCAGCAGGTGGGGCAGGGAGCGGATATCGTCGTTGACCAGGGCGATGTCGGCGGCGTCCACGGCGATGTCGCTGCCCACGCCCCCCATGGCGATGCCCACGTGGGCCTTTTTCAGGGCGGGGGCGTCGTTGATGCCGTCCCCGATCATGCAGACCAGCTGCCCCGCCGCCTGCTGTCCGTCGATCCAGTTCAGTTTATCCTCCGGCAGGCAGTCGGAGTGGACCTCGTCGATGTGGAGGCTCCGGGCGATGTGCCGGGCGGCGTTCTGATGGTCGCCGGTGAGGAGGACGGGGACCACCCCCGCCGCCTTCACCCCCTGGATGGTATCGGCGGCGTTGGGCCGCAGGGTGTCCGCCAGGGCCAGGAAGCCCGCCAGACGGCCGTCCACCCCCAGATAGATGAGGGTGCAGCCCTCCTTCTGGCAGTCCTCCGCCGCCGCCCGGGCGCTGGGCGGGACCTCCACCCCGGACTCCTCCATCAGCGCCAGGTTGCCCGCCGCCAGGGCGCGGCCCTGAGAGACCGCCCGGACCCCGCGCCCGGGGAGCATCTGAAATTCCTCCGCCGTCCGGGGCTCCCCCGCCTCCTGCTCCCGGTAACAGCGGACCACCGCTTTGCCCAGGGGGTGCTCCGACCGGAGCTCGGCGCTGGCCGCCCAGCCGTAGATCTCCTCCCTGCTGTGCTCCGGCAGAAAGCTGCGGACCGCCACCACCTGGGGCGTTCCCTGGGTGAGGGTGCCCGTCTTGTCGAAGGCGATGCGGGACACACCGGCCAGCCGCTCCAGGGCGTCCCCCTCCCGGACCAGGAAGCCGCAGCGGGTGGCGTTGCCGATGGCCGCCATGATGGCGGTGGGAGTGGCCAGCACCAGAGCGCAGGGACAGAACACCACCAAAATGGTCACCGCCCGGATGACCTCCCCCGTCACCAGCCAGGTGACGGCCGCCGCCGCCACGGCGGCCACCACGATCCAGGTGGCCCAGCGGTCGGCCAGGCCCACGATCTTGGCCTTTCCGGCGTCCGCCGACTGGACCAGCCGGATCATGCGCTGAATGGAGCTGTCCTCCCCCACCTTGGTGGCCTCCATGTCAAAAGAGCCGAACTGATTGACGGTGCCGCTGGAGACCTCATCCCCCACGGCCTTGTCCACCGGCAGGGACTCCCCCGTCATCACCGCCTGGTCGATGGAGGTCTGTCCCGCCAGGATGACCCCGTCCACCGGCACAGATTCGCCGGGGAGCACCCGCAGCACGTCTCCCACCCGCACCTGCTCCGCCGGGACGATCTCCTCCCCCGCCTCCGTCAGGCGGCGGGCCGTCCGGGGCGTCAGGTGGACCAGCTTTTCGATGCCCGCCCGGGCCCGGGCCACCGTCAGCTCCTCCAGGAGAGCGCCCAGCTGCATGATGAAGGCCACCTCGCCCGCCGCGAAGTCCTCCCCGATGACCACCGAGGCCACCAGGGCCATGGAGACCAGCACGTCGGCTTTGATGTCGAAGGCCGTCACCAGGCCGATGACCGCCTCCAGGATGATGGGCACGCCGCACAGAATAATGGCCACCCAGGCCATGTCAAAGGGAAAGGGCGAATACCCGGCGATGCTGCATCCCAGCGCCAGCGCCGACAGGATCAGAAATAAAATGTCCCGCCGGACACCTCCCCAACCCAGGATCTCTTCCAGCCGCTCCATAGGCCACCTCCATATACCCAATGCCTGCTCCGGCTCTTTTCGCCTATGATTATACCCATAGGGGTATAGGTTGTCAAGAGGAAAACAGGGGTCGGGCAAACGGAAAAA
>DXDV01000189.1 GCA_019115345.1 Candidatus Intestinimonas stercorigallinarum
TGGAGGACTTCTACCAGGTCGCCGGCGGCATCATCACCGTCAACACCGAGACCGCCGAGGCCCTGGGCCTGGATTACAGCGTCTTTGAGGAGATGGGCGAGGTGGTCCCCGTCACCACCACCCTGGAGTAATGCGTACTGAACAAAGCCGAACGCCTTGAAAGGCAAAGCTTTCAAGAGCAAATGGCTTTGTTCAAGCGCAAGGTTTTTGGACGAAATTGTCCAAAAACCTTGCGCCTTCCACTGGTGCGTTGAGACGCACCAGTGGAAATACGCATTGCAACAATGTCTGAATTCCATAAAAGCGGCTCCTTTGAGCCGTTTTTATGGAATTGCGCGGCTACCGCCGCGTGAATAAACCGCTTTGCGGTTTATTCAGCAGACATTGGAGTAAACCATCACCTGATACCAATGCCGCCCCCCGGCTCACGCCGGGGGCGTTGGCATGAAAGGAGCGTTCCGCTGTGCTCTACATCGTCCAGACCGCCCTGGAGCTGGGGTTCCAATATGCTCTGGTGGCCATGGCCCTCTTCCTCAGCTACCGCATTCTGGACATTGCCGACATGACCACCGACGGCTGCTTCGTGCTGGGGTGCGCCGTGTCGGTGACCTGCGCCGCCGCCGGCCATCCTCTCCTGGCCATCCCCGCCGCCATGGCCGCCGGGGCCTGCGCCGGCTTTGTCACCGCCTTCCTTCAGACCAAGCTGGGGGTGCCCTCCATCCTGGCGGGCATCGTCACCAACACCGGCCTCTACACCGTCAACCTGATGGCCCTGGGGTGGAGGGCCAACCAGTCCCTGCTGCGGCAGGACACCATCTTCACCCTCTTCCGCGACACCGGCATCGGCGGGGACTGGTATGCCATCCTTCTCTCCGGCGCCATCACGGTGGTGATGGGCGCCATCCTGGTGGCCTTTCTGGGCACCCGGCTGGGACTCTCCATCCGGGCCACCGGCGACAACCGGGACATGGTCCGGGCCTCCTCCATCAACCCCACCTTCACCGTCACCGTGGGCCTGTGCCTGGCCAATGCCATGACCGCCCTCTCCGGCGCGGTGGTGGGCCAGGCCCAGAAGACCGCCGACATCAATGCCGGCACCGGCATCGTGGTCATCGGCCTGGCCTGCCTCATCATCGGCGAGACCATTGTGGGTAAGGGCTCCATGCTCCGGGGTGTGATCGCCGTGGTGGTGGGCAGCATCCTCTACCGGGTGGTCTACGCCCTGGTGCTCCGCTCTCCCATCCCCATCGACTGCCTCAAGCTGGTCACCGCCATCGTGGTGGCCATGGCCATCGCCGCCCCCACCCTGAAGAGCTGGGCGGCCTTCCAGGCCAAGAAGCGCAAGGCCCTGGCGGCCCGAAAGGGGGAGCGTTGAGATGCTGGAGATCAGGAACATTTCCAAAACCTTTAACCCCGGCACGGTCAATGAGAAGACCGCCCTCAGCGGCCTGAGCCTCACCCTGGCCGACGGGGATTTCGCCACCATCGTGGGCTCCAACGGCGCGGGCAAGTCCACCCTCTTCAACGCCATCGCCGGAGACTTCTATACAGACGAGGGCAGTATTTTCCTGGCGGGGGACGACCTCACCTACCTGCCCGCCTACCGCCGCAGCCGCCGCATCGGCCGGCTCTTCCAGGACCCCATGCGGGGGACCGCCCCCCACATGACCATCGAGGAAAACCTGGCCCTGGCCTATCTCCGCACCGCCAAGCACCAGAAGGCCTTTTTCAGCCGGGTGGGGAAGGGGGACAAGGCCTTTTTCCGGGAGCAGCTCGCCCGGCTGGACATGGGGCTGGAGGACCGGATGCGCCAGCCGGTGGGGCTCCTCTCCGGCGGACAGCGCCAGGCCCTCACCCTGCTGATGGCCACCATGGTGCCGCCCAAGCTGCTCTTGCTGGACGAGCACACCGCCGCCCTGGACCCGGGCACGGCGGAGAAGGTGCTCCAGCTCACCCGGGAGATCGTGGAGGGGGCGGGCATCACCTGCCTGATGATCACCCACAACATGAAAAACGCCCTGGAGATGGGCAGCCGCACCCTGATGATGGACAACGGCCGCATCGTGCTGGACATCGGCGGGGAGGAGCGGAAGGGGCTCACCGTGGACGATCTCCTCACCCGCTTCCAGGCGGGGGCGGGCAAGGCCCTGGACAACGACCGCATTCTGCTCTCCTGAGCGCAAAAAAATGGCTCCGCGCGTCACGCGCGGAGCCACTTTGTTTTTGCGGAAAGCATTCCCGGGCCGGACTCACTTCCGCAGCTTCCTCTTCAGGCGGTACCAGAAGGTATCGGGCTCGTAGCCCTTGGAGGCCCGGAAGGCCCGCTCGGCCTCCTTCGCCCGCTTGCGGGCGGCTTTCTCATCGCCGCCCATCTCGTCCCAGGCGGGCAGATCCATGCTCGACCGGATCTTCATAAACTCCCAAAACATACGTCGCTCCTTTCTTGCGCGCGGCGGCTGCTTCCAGGCGGATGCTGGGCGATCCGTGACAGAATGTCCGGTTTTTTCTGATTTTATCGTATCACACTGGCCCAGCGGAGTCAATAGACAACGGGGGAGGCTCCGCCCTCATACCACACCAGCAGCAGAGTCCCCTTTTCCACCGACACCCGGCTCTCCGCGCCGGTGAAGGAATTGCTCACGCCCAGGGGAAAATCGCAGGTGAGGACGGCGTCCTTGAGGGGGTACTTGAGGCCCTCCAGGGTGACCCCCTCCGCCCGGTCTCCCTGGCAGAACACCGAGAGGGTCCCCCGGCGGTCCGCCGAAAAGTCCATGGAGCCGTCCGTGATCGCGGCGGCGGTCCAGTTCTCCCCCACCAGGAAGCCCCGCCCGCCCCGCGTGGAGAGCCACACCAGGGACTGGAGGTTGGCCAGGGTATGGTCCACACGGCCGCCGGTGCCGCCGTAGAGCCGGAAGGTCCGGTAGCCCCGGTCCCAGCCCAGCCGGATGGCGGCCATGGTGTCGGTGTCGTCCTTCTCCACCGGCAGGTCCACCACCTTGGGGTGGTCGGGCCGGAAGCCCATGGAGTCGAAGTCCCCCACCACCAGGTCCATGGGGGTCCCCCGCTCCGTCAAAACGCGGTAGCCGCCGTCGGCGGCGATGACGAAGTCTCCCGCCCCCGGCGTGAAGCCCCGGTCATGGAAGGCCCCCGCCCCCACGATATAGCATGTGCCCTGCTGGATCATACGCACTCTCCCGCCTTTCGTCTCACTTGACATCATACCCCACCGGGCCGCTCCTGTCCAGTGGGAGCCTCCCTGCCTTGCAAAATTCCTCCCGCCGTGGTATAACTGGTCCAAACAAGGAGCGCGAGAAAGGCGGGAGCCGCATGTTTCGTGAGATGAGACGGAAAAACCAGATCCTTTCCCAGGCGGAGTGTCTGGCCGTGCTGGACCGGGGCACCTCCGGGGTGCTGGCGGTCCAGGGGGACGGCGGCTGGCCCTACGCCGTCCCCCTGAGCTACGTCTACGAGGACGGCAGGCTCTGGTTCCACTGCGCCCGGACCGGCCACAAGCTGGACGCCATCCGGCGGGAGCCCAGGGTCTCCTTCTGCGTGGTGGACCAGGACCAGGTGGTCCCCCAGGAATATACCACATACTTCCGCAGCGTCATCCTCTTCGGAAGGGCCAGAGTGCTGGAGGACCCGGCGGAGGTCCGCGCTGCCCTGGAGAAGCTGGCCCGCCGCTACTGGCCCGGCGACACCCCGGAGCACCTGGCGGCCGTGGCGGAAAAGGAGCTGCCCGCCGTGACCATGGTGGAGGTGGCCGTGGAGCACCTCTCCGGCAAGGAGGCCAAAGAGCTGGTCCGCCGCCGCCGCGGGCTGGGGTGAGAAAACACCTAACGGAACATACAAAAAGCTGCGCGGCAGCACGCATGTAATATAATGAAGCCCCCGGTGTTACGACGGCAACACCGGGGGCATCTTTCATGCTTGTTTACATTCGCTTTCCGCAGCTCTGGCCGCAGGAGGCGCAGTCGCCGCCGCAGCTTCCGCCGCCGCAGCCGCACTCCCCCCGGAGCTGCCGCCGGACGTGGCGGACCAGGCAGACCACCGCCCACAGGATGAGGGCGGCCACGGCGGCGTAGATGATGTACTTCATGGCGCGCTCCCTTCAGCCCACGATCAGGCTGCCGACCTGGTAGACCAGGAAGGCCCCCAGATAGGCCGCCCCCACCTGCCAGAGGACGGAGCGGATGGTCCACTTGGTGGAGGCCATCTCCTTGTGGATGGTGGAGACCGCCGCCACGCAGGGGACATAGAGCAGCACGAAGACCAGGAAGGCGTAGGCCGCCACCGGGGTCTGGAAGGTGCCGGAGAGGGCGGAGGCCACCACGGCGCCGCTGGCGCCCAGGGAGAAGCCGTAGAACATGCTCATGGAGGAGACCACCGCCTCCTTGGCGATGAGGCCGGAGAGGAGGGCCACCGCCGCCTGCCAGGTGCCGAAGCCCAGGGGCCGGAGGACGGGGGCGATGGCGCCGCCGATGAGGCCCAGGAAGGAGCCGGAGGCGTCCTCCACCATGGTGAAGCCGGGGCCGAAGCTCTGGAGGAACCAGAGGACCACGCTCATGGCCAGGATGAGGGTGCCCGCCTTCACCAGGAAGCCCCGGACCTTCTCCCACACGTGCATGGCGCAGTTTTTAAAGGTTGGGAGCCGGTAGGGGGGCAGCTCCAGCAGGAAGGCGGCGGGCTCCCCCTGGAACATGGTCCTTTTCAGAATGATGCCGGAGGCGATGGCGAAGAGGATGCCGATGACGTAGAGGGAAAAGACCACCAGGCCGCTGTACCGGGGGAAGAAGGCGGCCGACATGAGGCCGTACACCGGCAGCCGGGCGGAGCAGGACATGAAGGGCACCAGCATGATGGTCATGCGCCGGTCCTTCTCATTTTCCATGGTCCGGGCGCCCATGACGGCGGGGACGGTGCAGCCGAAGCCCATGAGCATGGGGATGAAGGCCTTGCCCGAGAGCCCGAACCGCCGCAGCAGCCGGTCCATGATGAAGGCGGCCCGGGCCATGTAGCCCGAGTCCTCCAGGATGGAGAGGAAGAGGAA
>DXDV01000190.1 GCA_019115345.1 Candidatus Intestinimonas stercorigallinarum
CATCTACGCCGCCGTTATCATGACCATCGGCGTGGTGAACGCCATCGTCACCCAGATCTACAAGAAGAAGGTCCTGGGGAAGGAAACTGTCCAACAGGACGAGGTTTAACTGCTCGATCAAGAAAGGGGTATGAACAGCAATGAAACAGGAATTCATCGACGCGCTCGTCGGCATCTGCGGCCAGGACTATGTCTACTACACCAAGGAGGACGTTGCGGGCTATCTCTACGATGAGACCGAGGAGTATGTCCGCCCCAAGGCCTGCGAGGACTGCCTGGTGGTCCGTCCCGGCACCTACGAGGAGGTCTCCAAGATCCTCCAGTGGGCCAACGAGACCAAGACGCCCATCATCCCCCGCGGCGGCGGCACCGGCGCCTGCGGCGCCGCCATCCCCACCATCCCCTCGGTCATCATGTCCATGGAGCGGTTCAAGGAGATCGTGGAGGTGGACGAGACCAACATGATGATCACCTGCCAGACCGGCGTCACCCTGGCCAAGCTCAACGATTACCTCAACGAGCACGTCCACGCCCTGTATTTCCCCTGCCACCCCGGCGACGAGGGGGCGCAGGTGGGCGGCATGTGCATTGAGAACGCCGGCGGCGTCCGGGCCGTGAAGCACGGCATCATGCGCAGCTACGTCAAGGGCATGAAGGTCTGCCTGCCCAACGGCGAGATCGTCCAGTTCGGCGGCAAGCTGGTGAAGAACAACATGGGCTACGACCTGATGCACCTGCTGGTGGGCTCCGAGGGCACCCTGGCCGTGGTGCTGGAGGCCACGCTGAAGCTCTATCCCCGCCTGGACTACACCGGCGCCCTGGTCTGCTCCTTCAAGGACACCGAGTCCGCCGTCAAGTCGGTGGGCGAGGTGCAGAAGGCCGGCATCATCCCCCTGGCCGTGGAGTACATGGACCGCGACATCGCCGTGGAGACCGCCAAGCGCATCAGCAAGAGCTGGCCCATGAACGACGAGGGCTGCGTGGACCTCATCTACATGGTGGAGGAGGCCACGGAGGACGCCCTCTATGAGACCGCCGGCACCATTGCCGAGCTGTGCGAGAGCAACGGCGCCGTGGGCTCCGTCATCGCCGAGAACGAGAAGGAGCAGCGCAACATCCTGGAGATCCGCTCCGCCATCTACGAGGTCTTTAAGCCCGAGTTCGTGGACTCCCTGGACACCGCCGTGCCGGTGGCCCATATCGGCGACCTCCTTCGGGACATCGACGCCATCGCCGAGAAGTACGGCACCCGCAGCCCCCGCTTCGGCCACGTGGCCGACGGCAACTTCCACAATTTCATCCTGATGGTGGACGGCAAGGTGCCCGAGTGGGCCGATGACATGCGCCGGGACATCTACAAGGCCGCCCTGAAGTACGGCGGGACCGTCACCGCCGAGCACGGCACCGGCAAGACCCGGAAGCCCTACATGGAGCTCCAGTACACCCCCCACGTCCTGGAGATCATGCGCAACGTCAAGCGGGCGTTTGATCCCAACAACATCCTCAACCCCGGCGTGATCGTGGACCTGTAAGCCGGTTTCTGAACAAAATGCCCGGCCACCTCAAGAGGTGGCCGGGCATTTCTGCGTTCCGCGTGACATCATATAAATGATAGTGATAAACCGCGTTTGGGGGAGATCCGTCAGGCGCTCACTGATAGAGGGGGTGCTTGGCGCACATGTCGGCCACGGCGGCCCGGATGGCGTCGGCCTTGGCGTCGAAGTCGGTGGCGGTCTGCCAGATGAGGGAGCCGATGACCTTCATCTCCTCCACGCCGAAGCCGCGGGTGGTGACGGCGGGGGTGCCCACCCGGATGCCGCTGGTGACGAAGGGCTTCTCGGGGTCGTTGGGGATGGCGTTCTTGTTGACGGTGATGTGGACCTCGTCCAGCCGCCTTTCCAGCTCCTTGCCGGTGATGTGGGCCTTGCGCAGGTCCACCAGCATCAGGTGGTTGTCGGTGCCGCCGGAGACCAGGTCGAAGCCGGCGCCGGTGAGGGACTGGGCCAGGACGGCGGCGTTCTCCACGATGCGGGCCTGGTAGTCCTTGAACTCGGGCTTGAGGGCCTCGCCGAAGGCCACCGCCTTGGCGGCGATGATGTGGAGGAGGGGACCGCCCTGGGAGCCGGGGAAGATGGCGGAGTCGATCTTCTTGGCCAGCGCCTCCTTGCAGAGGATCATGCCGCCCCGGGGGCCCCGGAGGGTCTTGTGGGTGGTGGTGCTGACCACGTCGGCGTAGGGGACGGGGGAGGGGTGGAGGCCGGCGGCCACCAGTCCGGCGATGTGGGCCATGTCCACGAAGAGATAGGCCCCCACCTCATGGGCGATGTCGGCAAAGGTCTTGAAGTCGATGACGCGGGGATAGGCGGAGGCGCCGGCAATGATCATCTTGGGCTTGTGCTGCCGGGCCAGGTCCCGGACCTGGTCGTAGTCGATGTAGCCCTGGTCGTTGAGGCCGTAGGAGACCATGTGGTAGTTCTTGCCGGAGAAATTCACCGGGGAGCCGTGGGTCAGGTGGCCGCCGTTGGCCAGGTCCATGCCCAGCACGGTGTCGCCGTGCTCGCACAGGGCCTGGTAGACGGCGTAGTTGGCCTGGGCGCCGGAGTGGGGCTGGACGTTGGCGTGGTCGGCGCCGAAGAGCTTGCAGGCCCGGTCCCGGGCGATGTTCTCGGTGACGTCCACCTCCTGGCAGCCGCCGTAGTAGCGCTTGCCGGGATAGCCCTCGGCGTACTTGTTGGTGAGCACCGTGCCCATGGCCGCCAGCACCGCCTCGCTGACGATGTTCTCAGAGGCGATGAGCTCAATGTTCCGGCGCTGCCGGGCCAGCTCGGCCGTGATGGTAGCGCCCACTTCGGGGTCGCTGGCGGTGAGGAAATCGATCATTTCTTGTACCATTGCCGTCGCACCTCTCATCAAGGATGTAGTGTGTCAAAGTGACATGAAATCATTATACCGGAACTGCGGGAGAAATACAATTGTCATTCTTGGAAAAACACAGTCGCATTTCCCCTCTATTTATGGTATGATGATGTCTGCTGGCTCGACCGCCCGGCGGCCGAGCCCCGCGGAGAAGGCGCGGCGGCCGGGGGACGGCCGCCGGAAAGGAAGGTCCCGTATGACGAAGAAAGAGCGGGCCGGGGCCGTGGTGGAGGCCCTCAAGGCCCTTTACCCGGAGGGCATCTGCTCCCTCAACTACCCCAAGCCCTACGAGCTGTTGTTTTCGGTGCGCCTGGCGGCCCAGTGCACCGACGAGCGGGTGAACCTGGTGACCCCCGCCCTTTTCGCCCGCTATCCCACCCTGGAGGCCCTGGCGGAGGCCGACGTGTCCGAGGTGGAGGGGTACATCCACTCCACCGGCTTTTTCCGGGCCAAGGCGCGGGACATCGTGGCCGCCTCCCGGATGCTGCTGGAGCGGTTCGGCGGAAGGGTGCCCGACAACATGGAGGACCTGCTGGAGCTCCCCGGCGTGGGCCGCAAGACGGCCAACCTCATTTTGGGGGACGTCTATCACGTCCCCGGCGTGGTGGTGGCCGACACCCACTGCATCCGCATCTCGGGCAAGCTGGGGCTCACCGACGGCACCAAGGACCCGGCCAAGGTGGAGGCGCAGCTGCGGAAGGTCCTCCCCCCGGAGGAGTCCAACGACTTCTGCCACCGGCTGGTCCTCCACGGCCGGGCGGTGTGCACCGCCCGGAAGCCCGACTGCCAGAGCTGCGCCCTGCGGCCCTGGTGCGCCTTTTTCCAAAAGAGCGCCAAGTGAGCCCGTGCGCCCGGTCTTTCCCGTGTGCGCCTTGACTTTCCCGGAAAATTCACGTATAATCAGGCTTGAAAGAATTGGCCGGGCTGGGACTGCGCGCGCATGCGGCCCGCAGGTCCCCAAAGCAGCGAAAGCTGGCGGACGCCGCGGCCGGAACATGGTCGTATGGCGCCGGGAAGGACTGGCCCAGACCGGCAGTTACAGGCGAAGAAGGGAAGGAGTACGCCCATTTCCCGGGTGCAGAGAGGAGCCGGCTGGTGAAAGGCTCCCTGGGGAGGGGCGGAAGGTGGTCCCGGAACCCCGCGGCCCAAGGGCTGGTCCCCATCCGGACAAGCCGTGGCGTGGATCCGCGTTATGGAGCAAAGTGCGGGCGGGTACGCCGTCCGAATTCAGGTGGTACCGCGGAAGGATTCGCCCTGAAGCCCTTACGGCTTCAGGGCATTCTTTGTATACAGCGGGAAAAGAAAGGCGGCGGGACGCGATGGCGCTCTTCCGGGTCAAAATGACGGGAAAGGTATTCTCTGACTGCACGCAGCAATATATCCTGTTCCGGCGGGCCAGGGACCTGGCCGGGGCCGGCTTCAAGGCCGTGGTCCTTTTGGAGGCGGCGGCAGCGGCTGCCGCCCTGGTCCTGGCCGTCACCCAGCAGGGCAGCCTTCCCATGCGGATCTTCTACCTCCTGGCCGCCGTCTTTTTGGCGTGGCAGGCTGTGGGCAAGCTCCTGGGCCGGGACACCCGGGCCTACCTCCGGCGGGCCAGGGCCCAGCCCCTCTCCCCGGAGGACGCGGCCAAGGAGCTGGAGGTGGTCTTTGACGAGGACGGCTGCCTTCTGCGGGCGCCGGGGACCACGCTGCCCGGCCGGGACGTGGAGGAACAGAGGCTGTTTTCCTATGACCAGGTGAGCGGCCTGTTCCGCTCGGAGCGCCACCTGTTGGCGGCCAGCAAGGGGGCTGCCAGCATCTGCCTGCCCCTGGAGGGCCTGGAGGGCGGCTCCGAAGAGGAGCTGACCGCCTTCCTGGAGGCGCGCTGCGGCCGGAAGACGCAGTACTACGCACTGGATACCGATGCCTTCCGGGCGCTGCTGCGGTAGCGGAGGAGGACAGGAAAGGAAGAGATGTATGGAACTCAAGGCAAAGACGCGATATGACCGCCGGGATCTGGAGGCCTTCCAGCGGGGGGCGGACCGGATCTTCCGGTGGAGACGGGTGCGCCGGACGCGGACGCTGTTTCTGGTGACGGGCATCATCGCCCTGGCGGCGGCGACCTTCGCCGATATGTCCGGGCTCATGCGGACCGTCGGCGGCGCGGTGGGCGCCATTCTGCTGGTCCGGGCGCTGCTGTCCTATCCCATGGACGCCTGGACGGCCTCCCGCCGGCTCCCCAAGGGGGACCACAGCGTCTCCTTTACCTTCAAGGAGGAGGAGATGACGGTGGGGAACGATCAGGCCAGCGTGAAGCACGCTTACAGCGACCTGCTGGTGGCCGGGGAGACGGGGACCTACTTTTTCCTCTTCCTCAGCAGCCAGCTGGGGTATATCGTGGACAAGCGGAGCATGGCCGCCGGAGAGGCGGACATACTGCGGGAGCGGCTCGAAGCCGCCCTCGGCGAGCCGGTACAGGCTCTGTGAGCCGCCCCGAGGGGGAACCCTCCAAAGAGAACTGGAATAAGAATTGAGGATGTGAAACACCAATGAACAAGGAATTGCCCAAGGTTTACGAGCCCCAGGAGGTGGAGGGGCGCGTCTATGAGATGTGGGAGAAGAACGGCTGCTTTGCCGGCCACCGGGACCCCGATAAAAAGCCCTTCACCATCGTCATGCCGCCCCCCAACGTCACCGGCCAGCTCCACATGGGCCACGCCATGGACTGCGCCCTCCAGGACATTTTGATCCGCTTCAAGCGGATGCAGGGCTACGCCGCTTTGTGGGTGCCCGGCACCGACCACGCCGGCATCGCCACCCAGATCAAGGTGGA
>DXDV01000191.1 GCA_019115345.1 Candidatus Intestinimonas stercorigallinarum
GCAGGAGGAGCAGGATCACGGCCGACATGGTCAGGGTGACCTCGGCCAGGGTGAAAAGAAAATCGGACATGGGCGGGAGCCCTCCCTTTAGTCAAAGTAGTCGGTGAGCTGGACGCGCTGGACGGTGTCGCCCCCGTCGAAGTAGAAAATGAGGTAGTGGCCGAAGCCGCCGTCCTCCGGGCCGAACCAGAGAAAGTCGCCCTCCATGTCCCAGTTGGGCTGGTCGCTGGCGGTGGGGTAGGCCCGGAGCACGTCCTCCCGGGTGGAGCTTCCGATGAGGATGCCCCGGTTGGTGCGGAAGCCGGAATGGCTGGTCTCCATGGTCCAGATGGAGGTCGCCCCCTCCGGGGAGACGTAGCACTCCAGGGTGAGGTCGGGCCAGGACCACCGCTCCCAGCGGTCGCCGGGCTGGTAGCTCACCGCGCCGGCGGAGATGTCGGTGATCTCCGGCTCACCCAAGACATAGATGAGGTGGCCGGCGCTGCCGCCCAGGCCGTACCAGCCGCCGCCCTGCCACAGCAGGGCGAAGTCGGTGTCGGACAGGCCCCAGGACAGGGCCTCCGCCTGCCGGCTGTAGGTGCCGGGCCGGGCATTGAAGCCGCCCAGGATCTTGCAGCCCTCGCCGGTGTAGGCGAGCACCAGGTAGTAGCGCTCGCCGTCGGCCAGGTCCAGGGGCATAGACACCCATTTCCCGTCCATGTCCAGCAGATAGTCCGCCTCATAGACGGCGCAGGTCGTCCTCGCGGGGGCGGACACCTCCTGCCGGAAGGTGAGGGAGGAGAGCTGGACCTGCTGCTCCGGGTGCTGCGCGCTTAGGAAGGCCAGTGCGGCGCTCTCGGCCTCGTCCTGCCGGAGGGTCCAGCGCACGGGGCCGCGGATGGTCTCGGTGAAGAGCTCGCTGCCCGGCGAGCAGTCGTTGATCATGGTGGAGAAGAGGTAGACCGGCTCCCCGCCCGCGCTCACGTCGAAGATGAGGTAGGTGGAGTTGGGGTAGGTGGCCAGCACCCAGCCCTCCTCGTCCATCTCCATGCCTCCGGCCAGGATGACCTTCTCCGGGGTGGTGGTGTGGAGCCGCCAGCCCAGGCGGTAGACGTCCAGGGCCGCTCCCTCCAGCTCGTCGTAGTGGTGGGCAAGCTCCATGGACTCGATGCGCCAGTCGTCATAGACCGCGGGCTCGCCCATCATTTCCATCTCTCCGTCCACCATGGCCGTGGCCCCGGAGTTTTCCGACCAGTAGCCGTACTGGTCCTGGACATAGGACTTGGCGGCGAAGAGGACGGCGTCGGGGACGTCCACCCCCTCCCAGACCTGGCCCATCATGGTCTCGGAGCCGTCGGCGACCTGGGGCGTCTGTACGGAAAGGGTCTCCGTGGGTCCGGGGGTGGTCTGGGCCGTGCCGGTATCGCATGCCACCAAAGAGCCGAGCATGCTCACCAGCAGCAGGATGCACGTGAAGGGGAGGACGCCCCGCCTCCGGGGGGCGGTGAAGAGATGCTTCAGCCGGCGGCGGACGGCCATCCGGCCCGTGCGCAGCTCGGTAGAGAAATAGGTCTTGGGCGCTTTCATGTCAGTTCCTCCTTCCAAAAGGCCAAGAGATATTCTAATGATATATCGCCGGAGCGGGGGGAAATGTGACAGCTTTGGTCCATGTTTCGGTCATCCTGCGGCGGTGAGGGTCTGGATGTGCTCCGCCGTCAAATTTTGCCAGGGCAGTTCCAGCTCCGCCGCGCCGGAGAGGTACTCCTCACGCCAACTGAGGTATTTGTCCTCGTCCACCGGGGAGAGCTTGCCGTATTCCGCACCCAGGTCCTGATAGAGGTAGTAGACGAAGCCGGTGCCGCTGGCGTCGGTGTCCGCCGGATAGCCCTCCGGCTGGAGGTCCCGGCTCCAGGCGTCCACAGAGCCCGCATCGGTGTACCCGTCGGTTTCCGGATCGTAGACATAGAGGGTGTAGGGCCAGAAGTCCCCGGCCAGGCCCTGGTTGTGGGACCAGCCCGCCTGAACGGTCCCGTTGTCGTAGAAAGTCAGCAGGGGAAATTCGGAAAACTGGAGGCGCAGGCCGCCGGTCTCGTCGGTGTCATAGATAAGCCCCAGCTGCCCCGCCATATAGCTGGTGGTGTAGAGGAGGACCAGTTCCTCCCGGCCGTCTCCGTCCACGTCGCAGACGGCAAACTGATTTGCCGCCATAGCCTCCCGCTCCGCCGCCGTGCCGATATAACCCTCCGGGTCGTTGAGGCCGCCGGGCAGAAGGTTTTCGTCCAGCAGGGTGGTGAGCACCTGGGCGTAGAGGGTCCTGGCGTCCCGGTTCTCCTCCGTCACCGGGAGCGCGGGCAGGGACACGGTGGGCAGCGGGGCGGAGGGGACGGACGGAGTGTCGCAGGCCACCAGGGAGCCGAGCATGCTCACCAGCAGAAGGATGCACATGAAGGGCAGGACGCCCCGCCGCTTTCCGGGGGCGAACAGGTCGCCCAGCCGGACCTTCAGCAGGCGTTTTCCACCCCGCAGCTCGGTGGAGAAAAGGGTGTGGGGGGCCTTCATTTTCGCGCCTCCTTCAGCTCGTCCAGGTAGCGCTGGAGCTCCTCCACCTCGGCGTCGTCCAGGCCGCCGCCCCGGGCCAGGGAGGCCACGAACCGCTTCAGGGACTTGCCGAAGACCTTGTCCAGCACGGCGCTGCTCTCAAAGGCCAGGTAGTCGGCCTGGGACACCAGGGGGGCGTACCAGTTGGCCTTTCCCCGCTTCTCGCAGGAGACGAAGCCCTTTTCAGAGAGCCGGGAGAGGTAGGTGTTGACGGTGTTGGAGGCCCACCCCAGGTCTCGGAGCCGCCCCTCCAGGTCAGCCCGGGTGACGGATGCCCCGCCGCTGGCCCACAGGGCCTTCATGACCTCCAGCTCGGAATCGGGCAGACGTTTCATAGCCGGTCTCCTTTCTACTTCAAATGTAGTTGTCTATCCTATCTATATACTACAATTGAAGTGGATAAGAGTCAAGTTACAGTGTGGTGACAGAAATGACAAACCGCCTCCCCTCCGTGCTCGGAGGGGAGGCGGCGTTCCGATGGGCTTTAGGACCTGGCGGAGAGGGCGTCGGTCCCGGCGGTACGGGCGATGCCCCGGCGGAGCCAGTTGCCCCGGGCGTAATAGATGATGTAGAGGATGGAGGTGACGGTCCAGCTGATGGGGTAGCTCACCAGCACCGTCTCCAGCACCGGGTAGTGGGGGAGGACCAGCAGCACCCACAGCACCCTCAGTACGCACACGCCGCTGCAGGTGAGGAGCATGGGCTTGAGGGAGTCGCCGGTGCCCCGGACGGCGCCGGAGAAGATCTCGATGCACACGAAGGTGGCGTAGAAGGGGGCGGTGAACCACATGACCTTGTTGCCCAGGTCGATGACGGCGGCGTCGTTGGTGAAGAGCCGCAGCAGGGCGGGGGCGGCCCCGCAGAAGAGGAGGCTCACCACGGCGGTGACCGAGAAGGTGACGGCCAGGCAGACCAGCACGCCCTTTTTGACCCGGTCGTACTTCCGCGCGCCGAAATTCTGGCTTACGAAGGTGGTGATGGACACGCCGAAGGCGCCGGAGATGAGCCAGTAGAAGGAGTCCACCTTGCCGAAGGCGGTCCAGGCCGCCACGGTGACGGTGCCGAAGGCGTTGATGCAGGACTGGAGGACCATGTTGGAGACGGTGTACATGTTGGACTGGATGCCGGCGGGCAGGCCGATGCGGACGATGGCGGCCAATTTGTCCTTTTGGAAGCGGATCTCCCGGGGCACCACGGAGTAGACGGCGCCGGGCCGCAGCAGGGAGTAGGCCACCAGCACGGCGCTCACCACCTGGGAGAGGACGGTGGCGATGGCCACGCCCAGCACGGCCAGGTCCAGCGCCAGCACGAAGAAGAGGTCCAGCACGATGTTGGTGAGGCAGGCGGCGATGAGGAAGTAGAGGGGCCGACGGGTGTCCCCGATGGCCCGGAGGATGCTGGAGCCCATGTTGTAGAGAAAGGATGGGATGGAGCCGCAGAAGTAGACCCGCAGATAGGTCAGGGCGTAGCCCATCACGTCCTCCGGGGTGCCCATGAGCCGGAGCACCGGACCGGACAGGCCGATGCCCACCACGGTGACGACCGCGCCGGCGGCCAGGGCCAGGGCCAGGCCGGTGTGGACGGCCTCCCGCAGCTCCTCGCCCTGCCGGGCGCCGTAGTACTGGGCGATGACCACCGTGGCCCCGGAGGAGAGCCCCACGAAGAGGTTCACCAGAAAGTTGATGATGACCGCCGTGGGGCCGCCCACAGCGCCCAGAGCGGCGGTGCCCACGAAGTTGCCCACGATGATGGCGTCCACGGTGTTGTAGAGCTGCTGGAAAAAGGTGCCCAGCAGGATGGGGAAGAAAAAGGAGAGCAGGGGTTTGAGGATGGAACCCTCGGTGATCTGGTTCTGCACGGCGGCGCACCTTCTTTAAAAAAATCGGGTCAAAACGGGAAAGGACCCCACCCGGCGTGCCGGATGGGGCAAGGAAACTATAACAGGTCCTGACCGTTGATGTCAAGATGGAAGGTGAGGCGGAAAAACTCCGCCGCCTTCCGGCACAGGAGCATCCGGTGGAGGAAGATCTCAAAGTAGTCCATCACCGGGCAGACCTGGGTGTTGATGGTGAGGGAGAGGGTGAAGGTGGCCGCCTCCCGGTCCAGCCGGGTCACCGACTCCTCCACGGCGTAGTTCACCCGGTCGTGGATGTCGAAGCTGGCCAGGTCCTTGTTCCGCACCCGGCTCCGGCGCACGTCGGTCTTGTCGGCCAGGATGAGGGCGGCGGCCACGGCGTTCACCGGGTAGGCGGTAGAGTCGTCGTGGTGGCCGATGGCGGTGATGACGGCGGCCACGTCGGCGGGGGGCATGCCCATCTTGTCCAGGATGCGGAAGGCCATCACCGCCCCGGTCTGGGCGTGGTCGTTGCGGTTGACCACGTTGCCGATGTCGTGCATAAAGGCGGCGATGCGGCAGACCTCGATGGTGTGCTCGTCGTAGCCCAGGTCCCGGAGCAGGTCGCCGGCGATGGCGGCGCACCGGCCCACATGGGCGTAGCTGTGCTCGGTAAAGCCCAGGGCCAGGAGGGAGGCGTCGGCCTGGGTGATATAGGTCCGGATCTCCGGGGACTGCTGGACGTCCTTGTAGGTCACCGCCATGGGGACCACGCTCCTTTCAAAGTTCCGCCGGGCTTGTCTTTCCCGGCGGAGCGGGATATAATGAAGAAAATTCTGTATCCGCCCACCGGCGGAGAAGGGAGAGATGGACATGTTTCGGAAAGCCGCTGCCGCCGACCTGGACGCCGTGTCGGCCATCTATGAGGCGGTGCTGGACCAGGAGGAGGCCACCGGTTGCCGCTGGACCAACTGGGAACGGGGGGTCTACCCCTGCCGGGCCACGGCGGAAAAGGCCCTGAAGGCGGGGACCCTCTACGTGGCGGAGGGGGGCGGGCTGATCTGGGGCTGCGCCAACCTCAAC
>DXDV01000192.1 GCA_019115345.1 Candidatus Intestinimonas stercorigallinarum
GCGTGGATGAACTCGCCGCCCCCGATGTAGATGCCCACGTGGGAGACCGGCTTGCTGGTGCGGTACCGGAAAAAGACCAGGTCGCCGGGCTGCAGCTCGTCCCGGCTGATGGAGACGCCGTTCTGGAGCTGATCGGTGGCGGTGCGGTTGAGGGAGTAGCCGAACTGGGCGTAAATGTACTTGGTGAAGCCGGAGCAGTCGAAGCTGCTGGGGCCGTTGCCGCCCAGGACGTAGGGGGTGCCCAGATACTGCTTGGCCAGGGCAACCAGCTGCTCTCCCAGGGCGGAGGAGGCGGCAGCGGCGGGCTCGGTGGTGATGGCGATGTACTCGCTGCTGACGTAGCCGGTGTTCCCGGCGTATGTAACCTTGTACCAGCCCTCGTAGATGCCCCCCAGCTCCAGCACGGTGCCGCTGGGGATGGCGCACAGGGTATCGAAGGAGGTGCTGGCCCCGGCGCGCATGTTGAGGGTGTCGCCGTCGGTGTCCACCTGGCCGTAGCCCAGGTCGGTCTCCACCTTGGTGGCCACGTCCAGATACTCGCCGGACATATACCCTTCCACGGAGTTGTAGTTTACCTTGTACCAGCCGTCCTCGGCCTCCTCCAGCACCACCACGTTGGTGCCGCTGGAAGCGGTGGCCAGGATCTCGCCCTCGGCGGTGGGATCGGAACGGAGCCGAAGCGCGTCGGCGGTGACGGTCCCGGCGCCCAGCGTGGCGGCGGAGGCGCCGATGGTGCACATGGCGGTGAGGACCGCGCTCAGCAGGATGACGCGCGTCAGGCGAGATGACTGTATCATTGGTAAGACCCCTCCATCATGGTTTCTCTGGTGTGGATGACGTGCGGTTTACTTGTTGGCCAGCGCCCGGGCCAGCCAGACGGCGGCCACGTCCATGGCGGCGTACAGGCTGTCCTTTTCCGTTTTCTTGACCACCCGGTCCCGGCTCTTCAGGTCGGGGTCGGTGAGCTGGAGCTGAACGGCCACCCGGGTGGCCACGTTCAGGTCGTTTACCTTCTTGGCGTCCATCACCTGAAGCATGATGATGTATTTGTCGGCCATGCTGCCGTAGTAGATGAGGTTGTCCTTGCGGCGCAGGGGGTGACCCTTGTAGGTCAGGGGGATCTTTTCTTCGGCCATTCTGTGCCTCCTAAAGAAATTATTAAAATTTGTAACCAAATTGTAACACACTGTCACCGCCTCGTCAACCCCGGAAAGCCGGGGAAATTGTGAATAAACTGTAAAGCGCTGAAGTGGCGGAGCGGACGAAAAACGACCCCCGGCCGCGTCTTGGAACGCGGTCGGGGGTGGTTTCGCGGCGATGGGGCGGGACCGGCGGGCGGGACGCCGGTCTCAGGCGGTCACAGGGTGAGCACCCGGTGGAGGATCACGGCCATTTCGGCCCGGGTGAGGGAGCCCTTTGGATTGAGGCGGCCGTTGTTGTCGCCCTGGATGACGCCGGCCTGGACCAGCGCGGCCACGGAGCCCTGGGCATAGCTGGAGGTGCTGCCGCCGTCGGAGAAGCGGTTGAGGTAGGAGGCGGGGGCCTCCGCCAGGGTCCGCCCGGTGCGGCTGAGGGTGCGGTAGAGAAAGACCATGGCGTCCTCACGGGTGAGGGGGTCGGCGGGGCGGAAGGCGCCGTCGCTGCCGCCCTGGGCGATGCCCAGGGCCTTGGCCACGGCGATGGCCTGGGCGTAGTAGCTGTTGCCGGGCACGTCGGGGAAGCCGCCGGAGGCGGAGGCGTTGAGGTCGAAGGCCCGGTAGAGCATGAGGATGAAGTCGCCGCGGGTGATGTTGGCGGCGGGGCCGTAGGTGGCGGCGCTGGTGCCGGTGGTGACGCCGCTCTCATAGAGGAAGTCCACCGAGGGGGCCGCCCAGCCGTGGCCGCCCATGTCGGTGAAGCGCCGGGACTGGGTGGAGGGGGTGACGGTGAGCTCCACCTTGCCGGTGAAGGTGTCGTCCTTGCTGTCGGTGCCGGTGTAGGTGATGGTGACGGTGCCGTTGTAGGCCGCCTTGGGCACGAAGGTGACGGCGGAGATGGAGCCGCTGCTGGTGGAGGCGGGGAAGGAGATGGAAGGGCTCACCAGTCCGCCGTAGTCGTTGGGGCCGGTGTAGCCGTAATAGAGCTTGCCGGCGGCGGTGGAGGGCAGCTCGAACTTCACGGAGACCAGGGAGCCGGCGCCCCGGGCGGCGCAGGCGCTGACGAAGTCGGAGGAGCGGAAGCTCACCGGGGCGGAGGTGGTGGCGTAGCGGATGACGGAGGCCTCCTTGGGGGCGGCGTAGCGGATGACCACGGCGCCGGAGAAGCTCTCGCCGTCGTCGCTCCGGCCGGTGAAGGAGAGCTCCACGCTGCCGCTGCCCAGGTCCTCGTCGGGGACGAAGGTCACGTCATAGAGCCGGGGGGAGGAGGAGCGGTAGTAGGAGGTGGAGCTGGAGACCTTCTTCTCCCCGCTCTCGTCGTAGCGGTAGTAGAGGACGCCCTTGGAGGCGCTGGGGAGGGTGAAGCGGACGTAGTCCAGGCTGTCGCCGGTGAGGTCCTCGCACAGGTCGTTGAAGTCGTCGTCGTCAAAGGTGACGGCGTCGCCCAGGTCGGCGGCGTAGGTGATGTCGCCGTCGCCGGCGTCCCCCACCCGGATGCGGAGGGTGCCGGAGAAGCTCTCGCCGTCGGTGCTCCGGCCGGTGAAGGGGATGGAGAGGCTGCCGGTGAAGTCATCATCGGGGACGAAGGTCACATCGTCCAGCTTGGGGGAGGAGGAGCGGTAGTACTTGTCGCCGTCGTCCACCTCCTCCTCGTAGCGGCTCTCGCCGTAGCGGTAGTAGAGGATGCCCTTGGAGGAGGCGGGGGTGTCGAACTTCACGTAGTCCAGGGAGTGCCCCGTCTCGTCCTTGCAGTAGTCGTTGAAGTCGCTGTCGTCCAGGGCCAGGGTCTTGCCCTCGTCCACGGAGTAGGAGAGGACGGAGGAGCTCTTCCGGACGGTGATCTCCACCTTGCCGGAGAAGCTGTCCCGGGCGTTGCTGCGGCCGGAGTAGGAGATGGTGAAGGTGCCGGTGTAGTCCTCGTCGGGGACGAAGGTGACGTTGCTCAGGTAGGGGTCGTCGTCGTAGTAGCACCTGGTGGAGGTGGAGAGCTTGTCCTCGTCCTTCCCGCCGTAGTCATAGTAGAGGGCGCCCCGGGAGGAGCTCACCGAGCCGAAGGTCACATAGTCCAGGGAGGAGCCGGTGATCTTCTTGCAGATGGTGTTGAAGTCGCTGTCAGTGAAGGTGAGGGCCTCGTTCTTGCCGGTCTCGTAGGAGAGGTCGCCGGAGGGGTCGGTGAGCTTGATCTCCACGCGGCCCTCATAGCTGCGGCCGGCGGTGTCCCAGGCGTCATAGGTGAACACGGCGGTGTCGCCGCTGCTGCCGTCGGGGACGAAGGTGATCTGGGAGATGGGGCGGCTGGCGCTGTTGGAGTAGGCGTACTTGGTGGAGGTGGAGATCTTGGAGCCGCCGCCGCTCTCGGTGTAGTCGAAGTAGAGGGTGCCCCTGGAGGAATTCTTATCGAACCTCACATAGTCCAGCGTGCCGCCGGACACCCCCGCGCAGACGCTGTTGAAGTCCCCGCGGTCCAGGGTGAGGGTCTTGTCCACCGCCACGGAGTAGGTGATGGTGGCCGGGCTGCCCTTGGAGACGGTGACCTTGCAGGCGGCGGTCTTGCCGCCGTCGGCGGTGGTGACGGTGATGGTGGCCTCGCCCACGGCCTTGCCGGTGACCTTGCCGCTGCTGTCCACGGTGGCGACGCCGGTGTTGGAGGACTTCCAGGTCACCTTCTTGTTGGCGGCGCTGGAGGGGGACACGGTGGCGGTGAGCTGGGTGGCGCCGTTGACGTTCACCGTGGCCGAGGTCTTGTTCAGCGATACGCCGGTGACGGCCACGGTGGCGGCGGTGACGGTGACGGAGCAGGTGGCCGTTTTTTTGCCGTCCTCCGTGGTGGCAGTGATGGTGGCGCTGCCCTGAGCGACAGCGGTGACATTACCGTTGCTGTCCACGGAAGCGATCTTGTCACTGCTGGTGCTCCAGCTCACCTTCTGGTTGGAGGCGTTGGTGGGGGCGACGGTGGCAATGAGGGTGTCCTTGCCGCCCACGGTGAGAGACAGGGAGTTTTTGTTCAGGGATACGCCGGTGACTGGAACAGGGGTATCGTCAGTCACGGCGATCTCAATGGACTTGGAAACATCGCTGCCATCCTGCGCTTTTACCGTAATGGTGGCGGTGCCGCCCTTCTGGGCGGTCACAGTCCGGGTGCTGTCCTCGTTGCCGCCGCTCAGGGTGACCGCGTCACCGCTGACGGACCATGTGACAGATCTGTCAGCAGCATCATCCGGTTTCACGGTGACAGTAATGTCAGCAGTCTTATTGGTTGTGAGATTCAAGGACTGGGAGGTGGCGGACAGTTCGATGCTGTCGACCTTTTTATCCACCGGAGTATCATTCTGTACGGTGACGGTGCAGGTAGCTTCAACACTGCCGGTGGAAATTTCAGGGTCAGCAGGCTCAGGCTCCCCAGAAGGATCGGAAATGGCATACTCCGCAGTGACGGTCAGCGTTACCTCCGCTTTATCCTCGGCATCGGAGGAAACTTGGATGGTCAACGTGCCATCAGAGCCGATGCTGGCGGTCACGCCCTTATCATTACCGGATACGGACCAATTTGTAGCGGAACCTTCGCTCAAGGAAAGCGTTGCTTCTTGAGAATCGCCGGCGTTGATCGTGTAATCAGGAGAAATAC
>DXDV01000193.1 GCA_019115345.1 Candidatus Intestinimonas stercorigallinarum
TTTACACAACACGAGCCCAACGAAGTGGGTCGTGTTGTGAGAGGACGAGCAAGGGAGCGGAGCGAGTTTTCGCCGTTAGGCGGAAACAGAGTGAAGCGGACTTTGCGAGGACGAAGCGACAGCGAAGAATCCGTTTTCTCCGACCTTTTGCGTAACAGAAATGCACAAGGACGAGGGATGCGGATTCTTCGGCCTTCGGCCTCAGAATGACGTGGACGGGGGAGCGTGGTTCTTCTTTGTGCGGGGCGCGGCTTCCCAGACGCGCCCATAGAACCATGTAATTTTATGGGGCGCGACGACCCCGGCGCGCCCTTTGGCTCCCTCTCCGAGGGAGCTGTCACCGAAGGTGACTGAGGGAGTATTCCTGTTACGTACAAAGACGGGGGTTATGGATTCTTCGGCTTTTGGCCTCAGAATGACGGGTGGAGGGGCCGCGGGATCACGGACGGAAATGGGCGCTTCAGTGCTCCCCGCAGGAATGGCCGTGGCCGTGCCCGTGGCCGCCGCAGTGGTGCTCATGGTGGCCGCCGCAGCTGTGGCCGTGGTGCTCGTCGTGGTGATGGCACTCGGCTGCCGGGTCAAAGGCCAGCCTGCCCGCGAGCAGGTCGGCCACCGCCTGGTCGGCGTCGCCGGACACCCCGCCGTAGAGCTGGATGCCCGCCTGGGCCAGGGCCATCCGGGCGCCGCCGCCGATGCCGCCGCAGATGAGGGTGTCCACCCCGCTGTCCGAGAGCAGGCCCGCCAGAGCGCCGTGGCCGCTGCCCCCCGCGCTGAGAATGGCCGCCGAGGTCACCGCGCCGTCGGCCACGTCGTACACCTTGAACTTCTCCGTGTGGCCGAAGTGCTGGAACACCTGGCCGTTTTCATAGGTCACCGCGATCTTTTTCACTGTTGGTTCCTCCTTTATGACAATGCCTGTGGCAGCGGGGACAGCCGGCCTTTCCGCCGGGGCAGAGGACGAACTCCCCGCCGCCGATGGACAGCTCGCCCCCCTGGACCAGGAAGCGGGCCAGCTTGGCCCGGGCTGCGCCGTAGATGGCCTGGACCGTGGCCCGGGAGACCTCCATCCGCCGGGCGCAGTCGGCCTGGGTGAGGCCCTCCAGGTCCATGAGGCGGATGGTCTCAAATTCGTCCACCGTCATGCGGATCTCCTCCCGGCAGGCCGGTCCCTCCAGAGCCCGGAAGCACCGGCGCTCCGGCAGGGCGCACACCCGCCGCCGCTTGCAGGGTCTGGGCATGGCCGTCCCCTCCTCTCAGGTTTCTGGTATATGCCAGTAACATCAGTATACTCTTTTTCTGGCATATGTCAAGAACTCAGCAAAACTTTTCCACATCGGTGGAAGTTTTGTAGATGTTTTTTATAAAAGCGGAGGGCGGCGGGGACTTTGCCCGCCGCGCCAACGAGCTCCGTATGGCAACGGCGGGCGGCCGCAGGCCGCCCCTACCCGCCCCCTGTGCCGTCTGTAGGGGCGGCCTTTGGCCGCCCGCCCGGTCGGGCACCGCGTTTCCCTCCGTCATTCCGAGCGCCCTTTTTGTCATTCTGAGAGAAGCGAAGAATCCGTAGCCCCCGTCTTTGTGCGTGACAGGAATACTCCCTCAGTTACCTTCGGTGACAGCTCCCTCGGAGAGGGAGCCAAGGACGAGGGATGCGGATTCGACCGCCTACGGCCTCAGAATGACAGGGTGGGGGCGTGGTTTTTCTTTGTGTGGGGCGTGACGACCCGGCGCGCCAAGAGGCCCCGTATGGCAACGGCGGGCGGCCGCAGGCCGCCCCTGCCCTCTCTGTGTCGCGGGGCGGCGCGGACCCTTCCCTTTCCCCGAGACAAAATTTTCCTCTTCGACGGCGTTCCCCTTTTCTCTCTTCTATATATGGTAAAATATGGGTATCACGAGAGGGGGGATGGGTCTATGGGTCTTTTTTCCAGACGAGAGGGTCTCTTTGAATCGGGGCGGGTGCTGTGGCTGCCGGTGGAGAGCATCTCCCCCAATCCGGACCAGCCCCGGCGGCACTTCGCCCCCGAGGGCCTGGAGGAGCTGGCCCAGAGCATCCGGGTCCACGGCATTCTCCAGCCATTGTCGGTGCGCCGCGCCGGACAGGGCTTCGTGCTGGTGTCCGGGGAGCGCCGGCTCCGGGCGGCCAAGCTGGCTGAGCTCCGGGAGGTGCCCTGCATCGTGGTCTCCGCCGACGACGCCTCCTCTTCCCTGCTGGCCCTGGTGGAAAACCTCCAGCGCCGGGACCTGGACTTCGTGGAAGAGGCCATGGCTTTGGACAAGCTCATCCGGACCTACCACCTCTCCCAGGAGGAGGCCGCCCGGCGCATCGGGAAATCCCAGCCGGCGGTGGCCAACAAGCTGCGGCTCCTCAAGCTCTCTCCCGCCCATCTGGAGCGGCTCCGCTCCGCCGGGCTCACCGAGCGTCACGCCCGCGCCCTGCTGCGGCTGGAGGACGAGGACGCCCGCTCCGCCGCTCTGGAGCATATCATCGCCGCCGGTCTCACGGTGGCTCAGACCGACGCCTACATCGACTCCCTCCTCCGCCCGGCCCCGGCCAAGCGGAAGCCCACCTACCTCATCCGGGACGTGCGCCTCTTCCTCAACACGGTGGACCGGGCCATGCGGGTGATGCAGGGGGCGGGCATTCCCGCCCAGTGCGGCCGCCAGGACACGGAGGACGCCATATTTCTCACCATCCGCATCCCCAAGTAGTGCCCTTTCCCCTTTTCCGCGCTTCCCTCTTTTCTCAGGATGTTTCACGTGAAACATCCTCTTTTTTTGCCCTTCTTTTTCCGCAATGTTTCACGTGAAACATGGATTTCCTGTTGAATTGCCGGGCAGTGGGCATTATAATAGGAAAGTACGCAAAATCCGCCAAGGAGCGAGAACCGAGGTGTCCCATGGGAAAAACCATCGCCATCGTCAATCAGAAGGGGGGCGTGGGAAAAACCACCACCTGCGTCAATCTGGCCGCTGCCCTCACCGAGCAGGGCCAGCGAGTGCTGGTCTGTGACTTCGACCCCCAGGCCAACACCACCTCCGGCTTTGGGGTGGACAAGACCACCGCCTCCCCCTCCATCTACGACGTCCTCATCGACGGCGCCGACTGCCGCCGGGCCATCGTCCCCACCCAGTGGGCCGACGTGATCCCCGCCAACAAGGCCCTGGCCGGCGCCACCGTGGAGATGATCGGCATGGACCGCCGGGAGTACCTGCTCAAAAACGCCCTGGCCCCCTTTCAGGAGGAGTACGACTACCTCTTCATCGACTGTCCCCCCTCCCTGGAGCTGCTCACCCTCAACGCCCTGTGCGCCGCCGACACGGTGTTGGTGCCCGTCCAGTGTGAGTACTACGCCCTGGAGGGCCTCAGCGACCTGCTGTCCACCATCCGCATCGTGAAGCGCTCTCTGAACCCGGCCATCGACCTGGAGGGCGTGGTCCTCACCATGTACGACGGCCGGACCAACCTGTCCATGCAGGTGGCCGAGGAGGTCAAGCGCCACTTCCCCGGCAAGGTGTACGCCACCGTCATCCCCCGGAACGTGCGGCTCTCCGAAGCCCCCAGCCACGGCAAGCCGGTCACCGCCTACGACAACCTGTCCCGGGGCTCCGAGTCCTACCGGGCGCTGGCGGAGGAGCTGCTGGAGAAGTGCTCCGCCGCTGTGGGCTGACTTGCCGCCCCATCCAACATTTACATACCCACCGAAAAAGGAGTGATCCTATGGCATCAGAACGCGGCCTGGGCAAGGGTCTGGGCAAGGGCCTTGGAGCGCTGCTGGGGGACGCCGCCCTGCAAAACCAGGAGGGCGGCTCGGTCTCCCTCCCCATCGCCCAGGTGGAGCCCGGCTTGAAGCAGCCCCGGAAGCGCTTCGACCCGGAGACCCTGGCCGACCTGGCCGAGTCCATCCGCACCCACGGCATCATACAGCCCCTCACCGTCCGGCGGCTCTCCTCCGGCTACTACCAGATCATCGCCGGGGAGCGCCGCTGGCGGGCGGCCAAGCTGGCCGGCCTGAGCGAGGTCCCCGCCGTCATCATCGAGGCCGACGACCGGAGGGTCATGGAGCTGGGCCTCATCGAAAACCTCCAGCGGGAGGACCTGAATCCCATGGAGGAGGCCCTGGGCTACCAGGCCCTGGTCCAGGACTACGGCCTCACCCAGGAGGAGGCCGCCCAGCGGGTGGGCAAGTCCCGCCCCGCCGTGGCCAACGCCATGCGGCTGCTGGCCCTGCCCGACGCCATCCAGGCCCTGCTGGAGGAGGGCAAGCTCTCCGCCGGACATGGCCGGGCCATTTTGTCCGTCCCCGACAGCGGCCTCCAGAAGAAGCTGGCCCAGAAGGTGGTCCAGGAGGGTCTGTCGGTCCGGCAGACCGAGGCCATGGCCAAGCGCCTGGCCCAGGCAGACGCCGAAGCCTCCCCCGCCCCCAAGGCCGCCGACCCCATGAAGCTCTACCGGGAGGCCGCCGCCAAGGATCTCACCCAGCGGTGGGGCCGGAAGGTCTCCATCTCCATGGGGCCCAAAAAGGGGCGGCTGGAATTTGAATTCTACGACGACGCCGACCTCACCGAGCTGCTGGACAGGCTGGAGCAGTTGGAGAAAGGAGGGGCCGGCCAGTGAGCAAGACCCCGGAACACAAGCGCGAGGAGGAGTCCGTCCCCCTCCAACACGCGGCGGAGCACGAAAAGCCCCCCAGGGCCCGGCGGCAGTCGGTGCTCCTCTATCTGGTGATCCTCTTCGCCGCCGCCTTTGTTCTCATGGCCTGGAGCTTCCTGATGCAGCAGCGCTCCAGCAACCAGACCATCCAAGACCTGCGGGAATCGGTCACCGCCATGCAGTCCGCGGGGGACATCCGGGAGGAGAACGCCGCCCTCAAGGAGCAGGTGGCCGACCTGGAAGCCCAGCTGGAGGAGGCCCAGCGGGAGCTGGCGGGGATGCAGGAGACTTTGGACGATCTGACCGTCCGAGAGGAAAAGCTCATCCAGGCCATGGACCTCTTCTGGCAGATCGACGAGGCCTACGTCCGGGGGCGCTACTCCTTGTGCCGGGAGCTCATCGGGCGCATGGAGGACCTGTCCGCCGGCAGCGCCCTGAAGGAGTACCTCCCCACGGAGAGCACCACCGACAACGACCGCTTCTCCCCCGCCGACCGCTATCAGGAGATCTACGACGCCGTGATGTGAGAGCCGAATAGCCCTCACAGAGAAGAACCATGTCCCCACTCCGTCATTCTGAGGCCGCAAGGCGGTCGAATCCGTATCTCCCGTCCTTGGCTCCCTCTCCGAGGGAGCTGTCACCGAAGGTGACTGAGGGAGTATTCCTGTTACGCACAAAGACGAGGGATGCGGATTCTTCGCTGTCGCTTCGTCCTCGCAAAGTCCGCTTTGCTTCGTTTCCGCCTGACGGCGAAAACGCGCTCCGCTCCCTTGCTCGTCCTCTCACAACACGACCCACTTTGTTGGGCTCGTGTTGTGTAAAAGACGGGGGTTACGGATTCTTCGCTGTCGCTCAGAATGACAAAGGGAAACGTGGCACCGGGCCGGGCGGGCGGATGCTATCCGCCCCTGCGAAAAGCGCCGTGGGCATGGGGTAGGGACGGCCTGTGGCCGCCCGCCATGCCGGCACAGCACCACACTGTTTGTGGGGCGCGACATCGTCCCCGCAAAGGGCGCGCCGGGTGTTGCGCCCCACACAGAGAAGAATCGCGTCCCTCTCCCCCGTCATTCTGAGGCCGCAAGGCCGAAGAATCCGCAACCTCCGTCCTTCTGCCTTTCTGTTACGAAAAAGGACGGGAGAAACGGATTCTTCGCCTTCGGCTCAGAATGACAAAGGTGGACGCTCAGAATGACAAAGGGAGACGCCCAGAATGACATGAGGGGACGCACAGAATGACAAAGGGGGACTCGTTTCACGTGAAACATTGGGCGGCGATGTGCCGCCCGGTAAATGAACCATTACCTTTATAAAAGAGA
>DXDV01000194.1 GCA_019115345.1 Candidatus Intestinimonas stercorigallinarum
GGCTCATCATGGGCAGGCAGTCCACGATCTGGCCCAGGCTCTTGGGGTCGCACTCCCTGGCCTGGAGGGTGTGGAGGTTGAAGGCCTCCATCCCCCCGGAGAGCAGCTTTTTCTTCATCTGCCCCAGGTAGAAGTCCCGCAGGTAGGCCTCCTCCCCGTGGAAGATGTAGAGCCGCCCCAGAGTCCCGGCGGACAGGTCGCTTTTGAGCTGTTTGACGGCCGCGGCGTCGGCGGCGCTGGTCTTTGCCATAGAGGACCTCCTTATCTCACCGTGATGGTGACATTTCCCTGTAAGTCAGTGCGGTAGATGTCACAGCCCGCCCCGTCGAGCCGGAGCAGGGTCTCCGGCGCCGGGTGGCCGTAGGTATTGTAGCCGCAGGAGACCACCGCCGTCTCCGGCGTCACCGTCTCCAGCAGCAGCGCCGAGGTCGCGTGCCTGGAGCCGTGGTGCCCCGCCAGGAGCACGTCTATGTCGGGCAGGTCTCCGTATTTCACCAGCCGGCCCTCCACCACCTGGTCCATGTCGCCGGTGAGGAGGGCGGAAAAGCCCTCCGTCTCGCACAGCAGGCTCAGTCCCTCCTCGTTGAGGTCTCCGCTCCCCAGAGGGCCGTAGAGGGTGAGCACGGCGTTTCCGAACTCCAGGACTACGTCCTCCCACACCAGCAGGGTCTGGATGTGCCGCCCCTCCGCCTCCGCCAGCAGCCCGCCCTGGAGCTCCGGCGGCTCCACCACCTGGGGGAGGACCAGATTGGTCACCTCCACCCGGTCTATAAGGGTGGCCGCCCCGTTGGCGTGGTCGGCGTGGCAGTGGGTGAGCACCAGCAGGTCCACCCGGCGCACCCCCATGGTGCTCAGGTAGGCGGCGGCGATGTCTCCGGCGTCCTCGCCGGTGCTGCCGCAGTCCACCACCGCCACCCGGTCCCCGCAGCGGAGCACCACGCACTGGCCCTGGCCCACGTCCAGCACCGCCATGGTGAGGGGACCCGCCCAGAAGGCGGCCCGGTTGAGCACCAGGGCGGCGGCGAGCACGATGGCTGAGCAGCACAGGGGCACCAGGGGCCGGCGGGGTCCCCGCGCGAGCAGGTAGACCAGCCACAGCAGATAGACGGTCCCCAGTCCCGCCAGCAGATAGGGGCCCTCCACCGCCACCGAGGCCAGGGGCGCCCGGGCCAGCGCCCGGACCAGTCCCAGGGCCAGCTCCGCCAGGGGCGAGAGCAGACGCCCCAGGGCCGCCCCCAGGGCGGGGTGGAGGAGCTGTCCCAGCGCGGCCAGAAGCCCGCCCTGGAAAAGGAGCTGGAAGAGGGGCAGGCACAGCAGGTTGGCCGCCGGGGAGACCAGGGAGAGGTCCCCGAAATACCACACCAGCAGAGGCACGGTAAAGACCATGGCCCCGGCGGTGACCCCCAGGGAGCCCGCCGCCCACCAGCCCACACGCCGGAGGGGACCGGTCGGTCTTTTCTTCTTCTCCTTTGGGGCGGGGAGCAGGGCCATGAGCCAGTCCCGGGCCCGCCCGGAGAAGGCCAGGATGCCCGCCACCGAGGCGAAGGAGAGCTGAAGGCTCACGCTCAGGGAGGCCCAGGGATCCTGGAGCAGCAGGAGGAATAAGGCCAGGGCCAGGCTGGTGGGGGAGTCGTTCTCCCGGCCCAGCAGCGGCCCCAGCAGCAAAAGTCCGTTCATGACGGCGGCCCGGACCACCGAGGGGGTGCAGCCCACCGCCAGGGCGTAGCACACCATCAGGGGCAGCACCACCAGAGCGGTGCGGCGGCGGTACCGGCTGCCGGTGAGGACCACCGCCAGCTGGACCAGAAAGCTCATGTGGAGCCCCGACACCGCCACGGCGTGGGCAAGCCCCGCCCGGCGGATGGCGGCGTAGTCCTCCTGGGTCAGCCCAGTCCGGTCACCGGTGAGCAGGGCGGTCACCAGCCCGGCGCTCTCCGCCGGGAAGGCGGCGGCCACGGCCTGCCGGAGGGCCTGAGACCAGTGGGCGGCCAGAGCCCACAGCGGGACCGCCGCCGGGCGCTCCGCCGCCAGGTCCCGCACGTCCCCGGTCAGGTGGATGCCCTGGGAGAGCCGGTAGCGCCAGCCCTCCGTAACGGAGGCTGGGGGAGCCGACCACTCCGCCGTCACCGTGAGGGCGTCCCCCGGACGCAGGCCCTGGAAGGCCTCCGGCCCGCCGTAGAGGGTGGCCCGGAGCTTCCCGCCATCCGCCAGGGCCACCTTGACCTCCACCCCGCCGCCGTAGGCCGTCTCGTAGGGCCAGTCAACGACGGCAGCGGAGAGGGTGCTCCGCGCCCCGTCCAGCTCCCGGGCCGCCCCCAGGAAATGGGCGTTGTAGCCCGCCGTCCAGGCCAGTCCCGCCGCCGCGCCCAGGTAAACCAGGGCGCAGCGCCGCCACCGGTCCTCCCCCTTCAGGAGGACCGGCAGCGGCAGGAGCAGCGTGAGCCCCCACAGCCCCAGGCAGGTCAAAAAGACCGCCGCGGCAAAGCCGGCGGCCACCGCCGCCAGCTTACGCACGGGGCGCCGAGGGGTCGTCGGTGCGGCCCAGCAGATAGTCGGTGGAGGTCTGGTAGTAGTCCGCCAGCTTGATGAGGGCCCACACCGGGATCTCCCGTAAGCCCTTTTCATACCGGCGGTAGACCTCTAAATTCATATGAAGATATTCGGCGATCTCTCGCTGCGTCTTGTCCTTATCGTTTCTCAGGTCGCCCAGTCTGCGAAAGTACATACGATCACCCGGTAAAATCCTACCATTCAGTAGCATTTACCGCTTGAGATACTGCCATACGGCGTTATTTTAATGTCTGCTGAATAAACCGAACATCGGTTGATTCCCGCGGCGGCAGCCGCGCAATTCCATAGAAGCGGCTCAAAGGAGCCGCGTTTCTCACGTCCCCCTGGCCAGCCGGGCCCGAAGGCCGGAGTAGCGCCGCTGCTGGCGGTCGTTGCGGACCATCTGGGCCACCTTCTCCTCGTCCCCCACCAGGATGAAGAGCTCCCTGGCCCGGGTGATGGCGGTGTAGAGGACCCCCCGGGAGAGGAGCATGGGGGAGCCGTCGCTGACGGCCAGGATGACGGCCCGGTACTCGCTGCCCTGGGCCTTGTGGACGGTCATGGCGTAGGCGGGCTCCAGCTCGCCCAGCATCTCGGGGCCGTACTCCACCAGCCGCCCGTCGAAGTCCACGGTGATGAGCTCCCCCCTTGGGTCCAGATCGGTGATGCGGCCGATGTCGCCGTTGAAGACCCCCATGCCCGCCGTGCGGCCCTCCCGGTCCTTCCACAAGATGTCGTAGTTGTTCTTCACCTGCATCACCCGGTCCCCCTGCCGGAAGAGGTAGGGGCCGAAGCGCCGTTCCCCCTTGCCGGGCTGGGCGGGGTTGAGGGCCTCCTGGAGCCGCTGGTTGAGGGCAAAGGTGCCGCTCAGGTGCTTCCGGGTGGGGGAGAGGACCTGGATCTGGTCGGCGGGGATGCCCATGTTCTGGGGCAGGCGGGTCTGGACCAGCTCCACGATGGTCTCCGCCGTCCGGGCCGGGTCCCGCCGCCGGAGGAAGAAGAAATCGCTCTGCCGGTTGGCCAGGTCGGGCAGCTCGCCCCGGTCCACCCGGTGGGCGTTCATGACGATGGCGCTCTCGGCGGCCTGCCGGAAGATCTCGGTGAGGCGCACCGTGGGGAGCTTCCCGCTGCGGAGAAGGTCGGAGAGGAGGTTCCCCGGCCCCACGGAGGGGAGCTGGTCGGGGTCGCCCACCAGGATGAGGCGGCAGTCGTTCCGCAGGGCGGAGAGGAGGGCCCGCATGAGGGGCACGTCCACCATGGAGGTCTCGTCCACGATGACGGCGTCGGCGGAGAGGGGCTCGTCCTCGCCGTGGGCAAAGACCAGCTGCCCGGTGTGCTGGTCGAATTGGGTCTCCAGCAGCCGGTGGATGGTGGCGGCCTCGGCGCCGCAGGCCTCCCCCAGCCGCTTGGCGGCCCGTCCGGTGGGGGCGGCCAGGGCGGTCTCCAGCCCCAGGGCGTCAAAGAGGGAAAGGACCCCCCGAAGGCAGGTGGTCTTGCCGGTGCCGGGCCCGCCGGTGAGCAGGACCACCTGCCGCTCCGCCGCCAGGGTCACCGCCTGCCGCTGCTGGGGGGCGTAGGTGATGCCCTGGCCCTCCTGAATGTCGTCCAGCAGCCGGTCCAGATGGCTGGGGGGCAGCAGCTCCCGGGTGCACATCTCCTCCAGCCGCCAGGCCACGTATTCCTCCGCCTCCTGGATGGAGGAGAGGTAGCAGGCGTCCTCCCCGGCCACCTCCTCCCGGGTGAGGAGCCCCTGGTGCTCCAGGGAGTCCATGGCCTCCTCCAGGGCGGGACCCTCCACGCCGATGAGCTGTCCCGTGGCCCAGAGCAGCTTCTGGGCGGGGAGGAAGGTGTGGCCGTTGTTGAGGTTGTGGGTGAGCTCAAAGAGGAGCCCCGCCTCCACCCGCTGGGGGTCGGCGCCATCCAGGCCGATGGACAGGGCCAGCTGGTCGGCGGTGGAGAAGGGCACCCCCAGCTCCTCGTCCACCAGCAGGTAGGGGTTGTCCCGGATCACGTCCAGGGCCAGGTCGCCGTAGCGCCGGTAGAGGGGCATGCCCAGCTGGAGGGGCAGGCCGTGCTCCCCCAGGAAGTCCAGCAGCCGCCGCATGCCCATCTGGAGCCGGAAGGCCTCGCCGATCTGGAGGGCCCGCTTCCGGGTGATGCCCTTGATCTTGGTGAGGCGCTCCGGGTGCTCCTCCAGGACGGTGAAGGTGTCGGCGCCGAACTCCTCCACCAGCCGCCGGGCGGTGGCGGTCCCCACCCCCTTGATGGCGCCGGAGGAGAGGTACTCAAAGATGGCCTTCTCCCCCACGGGCACCCGGCGCTCCACCACCTCGGCCTTGAACTGCTCGCCGTAGGAGGAGTGCCTGGCCCAGGTCCCCTGGACGGCCAGGCTCTCGCCGGGGGCGGCGCCGGGCATGCAGCCCACCACCGTCACCGGTTCCCCGTCCCCCACGCTCAGGCGGAGGACGGTATAGCCGTTTTCCTCGTTGCGGAAGATGACGGCGTCCACCGTCCCCTCCAGCAGGGTCAGTTCCTTGGTCGCCTCCAAATCGGCCTACTTCCTTTCCGTCAGAATGGGACCTCAGCCGAGGTCCAGATAGTCGGTCACCCGCTCCAGGGGGCACAGGAGCACCTGGGGCAGGCTGTTGACCAGGGCGGCGGCGGCGGCCCGGCCCTTGGGGTCCAGCCCGGCGTCGGCGATGAGGACGGCGTACCGCCGTGCGCCCCCCAGACGCAGCCACAAAAGCTCCTTCACGGTCTGCTCCAGTCCCGCCCCGTCCCCCCGGGCGGCCACCACGGCCCAGGCGGCGGGCTGCTCTCCGGCCTGGGCAAGCATGGACCGGCGGAAGAGGAGCCACAGGGCGGAAAAGAGCCCAAATACGGCCAAAAAAGCCAAGAGGACCTCAAACACGGCGTACAGCAAAACGATCCACCTCCGCGCCATCCTATGCGCGGAGGTGGGAAAGGGTCAAAAAATCGAGGTGAAGCCGTAGGTCAGGCCGGTGATGAGGAACCCGGCGATGAGGACGCCGGCGAAGATGGAGGGTATGGCCTTCCGCAGCCGCATGTCCAGGAAGGCGGCGATGAGGGCCCCCGTCCAGCCGCCGGTGCCCGGCAGGGGGATGGCCACGAAGATCATCAGGCCCAGGTATTTGTATTGGGTGACCTTCCGGCCCTTAAGATGGGCCCTGGCCTCCAGCCGGTCCACCATGCGGTCCAGCTGGGGGAGGTGGCGGCGCATCCATTTGAAAATGCGGCGGATGTAGACCACGATGAAGGGCAGGGGGATCATATTGCCGATGACGGCGGCTACAAAAGCGGAAAAGTGGGACAGCCCGTGGGCCACCCCCCAGGGAATGCCGAAACGCAGCTCCAGAACAGGGGCCATGGAGACCAGGATGGTGGAGAGGACGGCCCCCAGCTCGGTGTCGCTGAAAGATTGCAGAAGATCCAAGTTTTTTTCACCTCGGGGACCATTGTACCATATGCCCAGGCCCTTGGCGATAAAGAATTTATGAAATTTTCGGCAGGAGCGCCCGGTCAGCCCCGGACGGCCTTTGGCAGGGGCGGCCTGGGGCCGCCCGCCGCATCGGCATGGCGCCGCCCGGTTTTGTGGGGCGCGGCGACCCGGCGCGCCTCCGGTATCACATTTCTCCCCCGTCATTCTGAGGCCGCAGGCCGAAGAATCCGCGTCCTCTGTCCCAGGATACCGCGCAAAAGGACGGGGGAAACGGATTCTTCGCTTCGCTCAGAATGACAAAGAGAATACGTTCAGAATGACAAGGAGAATACGCTCAGGATGACACAACAGGGAGAATGCGTGGGGCGCGGCGACCCGGCGCGCCAGACCGCGCTGGATACTCCCTCCGTCACCTCCGGTGACAGCTCCCTCAAAGAGGGAGCCAATGGGCGGCTGACAGCCGCCCCTGCGCTCCAGGCGCTCAGCCCCGCTCCAGCACCGCCTTCAGGTAACGCCCGGTGTAGGAGGCGGGGCACTGGGCCACCTCTTCGGGGGTGCCGGTGCAGACCACGTTCCCGCCGCCGCTGCCACCCTCGGGGCCCAGGTCGATGAGGTAGTCGGCGGTCTTGATCACGTCCAGGTTGTGCTCGATGACCACCACGGTGTTGCCCGCGTCCACCAGCTTCTGGAGGACCTCGATGAGCTTGTGGACGTCGGCGGTGTGGAGGCCGGTGGTGGGCTCGTCCAGGATATAGATGGTCTGGCCGGTGGAGCGCTTGGCCAGCTCGGTGGCCAGCTTGACCCGCTGAGCCTCGCCGCC
>DXDV01000195.1 GCA_019115345.1 Candidatus Intestinimonas stercorigallinarum
CGGCACCCTGGACGGCGCCAACGTGGAGATGCACCAGCAGGTGGGCGACGAGAACATCTTCCTCTTCGGCCTCAAGGCCCACGAGGTCTCCGAGATGAAGGCCAACGGCTACCGTGCCTACGAGTACTATATGCGGGACAATCTGCTCAAGGCCGTGCTGGACCAGATGACCCAGGGCTTCGGCGACGGAGTGAGCTACTCCGACATCGCCAACCGCCTCCTCTTCGGCGCCAACGGCGGCATGGCCGACGAGTATATGCTCCTGGCCGACTTCCAGAGCTACCGGGAGGCCCACGAGCGGGCCGGACGGACCTATCTGGACCCCAAGCAGTGGAACAAGATGGCCCTCATCAACATCGCCAAGTCCGGCATCTTCGCCGCCGACCGCTCCATCCAGGACTACGCCCGGGACATCTGGAAGGTGCCTACCAAGCTGGGCTGACCCCGAGCATGTTCCGGCAGCGGCTTGTGGCAGAACGCCCCCCTTCGCGCTCCCCCTGCCGCAGGCGCTCCCCTTGAACGGGACCGCTGGCCGGACGGAACGCCCAAAACGTGAGACAATTTAAAGCGCGGTTAGGGCCCGTTGCAGAATTGAAAAATTCTGCAACGGGCCCTTTCGTTTTCATCTCACGCGCGTTCCCTTCCGGCACAGCAAAACGCCCCACTTGTGATCGAGCATGCCATACTGTCACAAGTGGGGCGCGGTTCAGCCCGGACGTGCGCCGTCCTGTTCGTCCGGCTCCCTGCTCTGCCGGGCCAGGCGCTTGCGCACGTCCCGCTTCAGCAGGGTGTAGAGGATGGAGGCCACCGGCACGCTGAGCAGGACGCCGGCCAGGTCGAAGAGCCCGCCGCCCACGGTGACGGCGGTGAGGACCCAGATGCCGGGCAGGCCCAGGGAGGTGCCCACCACTCTGGGGTAGATGACATTGCCCTCCACCTGCTGGAGGCAGACCAGGAAGATGAGGAAAATGAGGGCGTCCAGGGGGTCCACCATCACCAGCAGCAGCGCGGAGGTGATGGCCCCCACGTAGGCGCCCACCACCGGCACCAGGGCGGAGACGCCGATGAGCACGGCGATGAGGGGGGCGTAGTCCAGCCGCAGCAGGACCATACCCAGGAAGGTGAGCCCGCCCAGGATACACGCCTCGGTGATCTGGCCGCTGACGAAGCGGCTGAAGGTTTCGGCGGTGAGGGCGGTGACGTCCAGCACCACGTCGTAGACCTTTTTGGGCACATAGGCCCGGAGGACCCGGCGGCACTGGCCCAGGAGGGTGTCCTTCCCGGCGAGCATGTAGATGGAAAAGACCAGGGCCAGCACCATGGTGACCACCACGGAGACCAGCCCGCTGGTGAGACTGAGGAGCTGGGGCACGGCGCTGGTGAGGGCGGAGAAGAGGCCGTTGACGAACTCCCGAAGGGTCTGGCTGAATTGGGACAGGTCCAGCTGCTCCAGGTTGAGCCAGGCCATGAGCTCGTTGATCCAGACCTGGACCTGGGCCAGATAGCCGCCCAGGTTGGCGGCGAAGCGGCCCACGCTGAGGGCGAACTGGGGGATGACGAAGGCGAAGAGGGCCGCCACCACCCCGATGAGGAGGAGGTAGGAGAGGGCCACGGCCAGCGGCAGACTCAGGCGGGCGAAGGGTGTCCCGCCCAGCCCCTTGTCCAGGATGCGCCGGAAGAAGGCGCAGGGCCGCACCAGCACGAAGGCGATGGCCAGGCCGGCAAAGAGGGGGGTGAAGTTGGAGAGGACGGCGCGGAATCCACTCCATAGCAGGTCCAAACGGACCACCACAAAGACCAGCCCCACCGTGAAGGTGATGAGGAGGAGCAGGCTGCGAAAGAGCTTTTTGTCCATGGAAAGTCCCATCCTTGTCAATATCGGTGACACCACTATATCATTTCCCCTCGGCGGAAGTCAATGCGCCGCCGGTAAAGATGGGAAAAAAGTCTCACTCCAGGTTCATGCGCCGCTTCCGGTCGGCGGACCAGGCCAGCTTCTGGGTGAGGGCGGCGGTGTCTCCCCGCTCCAGCACCAGCCGGTAGGCCCGCAGGTTGTCCTCCAGGTCCCGGATGACCTTGGTGAGGGCAGGGGCGTTCATGGAGAAGAGCTGGGTCCACAGGGGCACGTCCAGGGCGGCCACCCGGGTGCAGTCTCGGAAGGAGCCCCCCTCGAAGCCCCGGCACTCGAAGAGGTCGGGGTCGTCGCACACCGCCACCGCCAGGATGTGCATGACCTGACTGGTGTAGGCGATGATGGCGTCGTGCTTTTGGGTGGTGGTCTCCACCACGTCCCGGCAGCCGATGTGGGCGGCCACCCGGCGGAGGAGGTCCAGGTGCTCCGGGCGGTGACCGGGCCGGGGGGTGAGGATGTAGTGGGCCCCCTGGAAGAGCTTCCCGTCGGCGTGAAAGACGCCGGAGGTCTCCTTCCCCGCCATGGGGTGGCCGCCGATGAAGCCCACCTGGGGCGGGAGGACGGCGGCGGCGTCCACGATGGCGGTCTTGATGCCGCACACGTCGGTGACCAGCGCCCCGGGCTTGAAGTCGTCCCGGTGGGCGTGGAGGAAGTCCACGATGCCCTTGGGCCGCAGGCAGAGAAAGACCAGGTCGGCGCCGGCGATGGCCGCCCCGGCGTCGTCGGTAAGGCGGTCTGCCACCCCGTGCCCGGCGGCAAAATCCAGGGTGGCCGGGTCGGTGTCCACCCCCACGATCTCGAACTCCTCAAAGCCCTTCAGGGCCATGGCCATGGACCCGCCAATCAAACCCAGGCCGATGATGGCGATCTGCTTCGGCATGCTCCGCCCTCCTCACACCGCCCGCCCCACGCAGGGGGCCAGGGTCCGCAGCTTGCCCATGAGGACGTCGAACTGCTCCGGGGTGATGGACTGGGCGCCGTCGCACTTGGCGTGGGGGGGATCGTTGTGGACCTCCACGATGAGGCCGTCGGCGCCGGCGGCGGCCGCCGCCAGGCTCATGCGCTCCACCATCCATGCCTGGCCGCAGGCGTGGGAGGGGTCCACCACCACAGGGAGGTGGGAGAGCTTCTTCACCGCCAGCACGGCGGAGAGGTCCAGAGTGTTGCGGGTGAAGGTCTCGAAGGTACGGATGCCCCGCTCGCAGAGGATGACCTTCTCGTTGCCGCCGGCCATGATGTACTCGGCGGACATGAGCCACTCTTCGATGGTGGAGGAGAGGCCCCGCTTGAGGAGGATGGGCTTGGTGGTGCGGCCCAGCTGCTTGAGGAGGTCGAAGTTCTGCATGTTCCGGGCCCCCACCTGGATGACGTCCACGCACATCTCAAACATCTCGATGTTGTCGGTGGACATGATCTCGGTGACGATGGGCAGTCCGGTGGCGGCCCGGGCCTCCTGGAGGAGGCGGATGCCGTCGTTGCCCATGCCCTGGAAGGAATAGGGGGAGGTGCGGGGCTTGAAGGCGCCTCCCCGGAGGGCTGTGGCGCCGCTGGCCTTCACGGCCTGGGCCACGGCCACGATCTGCTCCTCGCTCTCCACGGAACAGGGCCCGGCAATGACGGCCAGCCGGTCGCCGCCCACCTGCGCGCCGCCCCCCAGGTCGATGACGGTATCCTCGGGGTGGTATTTGCGGTTGGCCTTTTTGTAGGGCTCGGTGACCCGCATGACCCGGTCCACGCCGGGGAGGAGGGAGAGCTTTTCCCGGTCGATGCGGGAGGGGTCCCCCTCCGCGCCCAGGATGGTTGTCTCGGCGCCCTTGGAGACCATGACCTTCACACCGCCCTCTTCCATGGTGTGGATGGCGGCGGTGAGCTGCTGCTCAGAGAAGCCTGGCTTCATAATAACGACCATTTTGTCTCATCCTTTCTGTGCCAAAAAAATCGCGGCAGCCCCCGAGGGACCGCCGCGGTGTGATGTCTGTACGTCGATCAACACGGGCCGATCTCAGGGCACGCCAAAGAACCGTTGCCGGTATAGCGGCAGCGGTAGGAATACCCATAGGTGCGGCCCTGAAACAGCTTCATGCAAAACACTTCCTTCTGAGTCAGTACTTTAACACTTTTTGCTGATAAAGTCAAGGGGGAGTTTTTGCTTCGCTATTTTCCAATGCTACCAAAATGCTACCAGAAAAAGCCCGCAAACCCTTGGGGCGCTAGCGGTCTGTTGGATGGAAAAATTTGTATGCTACCAGAATGGCTACCAATGGAACATTTTTGACATAAACGGGTGAGATTTTCTGCAAAATTCGTAAAATCTCACCTGTTTTTTGCATTGTAAGGGGCGTTATACTTTACTGACTATACGAAGTGATCGTATTCGAAGTAAAAAAGCTCCTTCTCCCTCCAAATTTTAGAAGGAGGAATTCCAAATGAGAAACCTCAAGCGGGCTCTCAGCCTGGCTCTGGCCATGGTCATGGTTCTGTCCATGATGGTCATCGGCGCCGGCGCTGCGAGCTATGACGACTTCTCCGACAAGGATGAAATCGTCAACACTGAGGCCGTCTCTGTTCTGGTCGAGCTGGGCGTCATCAACGGCAAGGATGACGGCAGCTTTGATCCCACCGGGATCGTGACCCGTGCCGAGATGGCCAAGATGATCTGTGTCGTGCTCAACGGCGGCAAGGACCCCAGCCTGGGCTCCACCGTCAACAGCACCTACACCGACACCGTGGGCCACTGGGCCTCCGGCTACATTGAGTACTGCTCTCAGCTGGGCATCGTGGCCGGCAAGGGCGACGGCACCTTTGACCCCAACGGCACCGTGACCGGCTCCGAGGCCGCCAAGATGCTGCTGGTGGCTCTGGGCTACAAGTCCGAGATCGAGGGCTTCACCGGCTCCAACTGGGCCGTGGGCGTGAATGTCCGGGCCAACCAGAAGGGCCTGTATGACGACCTGGACATCAGTGTGGACGCCGGCCTGAGCCGCGACAACGCCGCCCAGATGATCTACAACGCTCTGGACGCCAACATGGTGGAGTACACCTACACTGAGGGCTTGGATGGCTTTAACACCACTAAGCCTGAGGAGAACAACGGTTACTACGCCATTCTCCAGGTTCGCGTTCCTACCGATTTGGAAAATGTGACCCATTACCAGACTTGGAAGGCTGACTGGGGCACCGCTGGTGAGTGGAGCACGAACGCTGAGTTGGACGGGACCAACTACTTTATCCTGGTCCTGCGTCTGGATGACGGCGGCAGCACGCCCTCCGATCTCCAGGTCCAGTGGACTGATGCGGATGGGGATGTCATCGGTACCTCCACTGTGAAGTTCGACATCAGCGGACTGACCTTCGGTTGATAGCAATCTGTTACTGAAAAGTCCCGTTGCAGAACAAAGCCCTCCGGACCGACTGGTCCGGGGGGCTTTTTATGCGATATCCCTCCATTTTTGCCCTTCTCCCTCATCATCCTACGACCTCCCCTCTCGTCATTCTACGGTCGCCCCCCTCGTCATTCTATGGTCGTGCCCCTCGTCATTCTATGGCCGCACCCCTCGTCATTCTGAGGCCGCAGGCCGAAGAATC
>DXDV01000196.1 GCA_019115345.1 Candidatus Intestinimonas stercorigallinarum
GTCCGAGTCCCCCCAAGCAGCTTCATCTGGTACATGGTGTAGAGGAGCTTGCGGTGGGAGGGCTTGAAGCCGTCGATCTCCGGGATGGCCCGGGAGACGATGACGCTCATGGCGTAGGGCATGTAGTTGAGCTCCAGGGTCTGGGTGATGGGCTGCTCCAGCACCTCGGCGCGAAGGCCCAGGACGTTGGAGTCGTCCACCCGCTTGCCCCCCTCCTGAGGGGCCTTTTTCTTAGCCAATGGTATCAGTCCTTTATCCTATGGTCAGATGGGGCTCACCAGCCGGTCAGGTCCTCCAGGGGCAGGACGGCGGCCCCTTCGGGCGTCTGAGTCTCCGGCTGCGCGCCGGTCTCCTCCATGGCGGTGGAGGCGGTGATGGTCAGCTTCATCTGGTTTTTGATGTGGAATTCGGCCTCCGCCGTGCCGCCTTCGGGGTCGAAGTCCCAGGCGGCGGTGATGCGCATGGCGGGGGACCAGCCATCGTCGGGGGTGAGGACCAGCAGGCTGCCGGTGACGGCGCCGCCGTCATGGAAGGCGCACTCCAGGGTGAAGTCCTGGAGGCCCAGGTAGGCGGAGAAATCGTCGTCCGCGCCGTAGCCGGACAGAGCGGCCAGCTCCTCCATGCCCAGCCGCAACACCCAGGCGTCCCCTTCCTGGACCAGGGCGCCGTCCCCCAGGAAGGCGGCCGTCACGGCGGCCAGCTCGGTGGCCTCGCTCCAGTAGAGGACGGGGTCGGACCAGGGGGCCGTGGTGGTCTCATAGAGGTACCACACCAGCGTCCCCACGGTGACGGGCTCCTCCCGGTCCATGAGGCCGGAGAGGAGGGCGGTCAGCTCCGCCGTGGTCTCCCCGCTCAGGGTGAACCACAGGTCCTTGGGATAGGGGGTGCCCAGCGTGGAGAGGAGCTCGGGCAGGCAGGAGGCGGTGAAGGCCATCTCGCCGCTCTCCATGTCCCAGCGCAGCTCGTAGTCCCCGCTGAGGAGGGCGGAGACCATGGCCAGATCGTCCTCGCCCACGTCGTCCAGCAGCTCCATCTGCTCCAGCAGGGTCAGGAGGGCGGCCAGGTCGTATTCCCCCGCAGCCTGAAGGCCCTCCGGGCCGTAGAGGCTCTCCTGGGTCAGGGTCATGGGATAAGTCTGGTCCCCGTTGAGGCTGTCGAAGAGGGTGAGGGTGATGGCCCAGTCCTCCGTGCTCTCCCAGCGCGCCCAGTCCAGCGTGTTTTCGGCCAGCACGCCGTTGAGGACGGTGAAGCCCTCGTCGATGGCCGCCGCCAGGGCGGCGGGGTCGAGGACCACGGCGGTCTCATAGTTCTGGTCCCACCAGATCTCATATCCGGCGGCCTGGGCGGTCTCCCGCAGGGGGACGTAGTCCCCGGTCAGCTCCAGGCCCAGGGCCTCCCCCAGCTGGGCGGCGGGGACGTAGGTGACGCCCTCCTCGGCGTAGGGTTTGTCGCCCTCAAAGGTCAGATAGGTCCCGTTGACCATGACCCCCAGCTCCCCGGGGACGCCCCCCAGAGCCTCTTTGCTGTCGTCGGTCCAGGGGTCGGACACCGCCGGGGCGGCGTAGACAGCCAGGTACTCCCAGGTGAGATAGGTCTCGAACTCCCCCTGATCCACCAGGGTGCAGTCGGCCATGAACTCCTCCCGGCTGTCATAGAAGGCGTATTCCTGAGCGAAATATTCATTCACATCAAAGCCGTCCAGCAGGGTGGGGTCCTCGGCCAGCCAGCCGTCGATGTCGCTCTGGAGGTCCTCCATGTACATCAGGTGGTTGATGTAGTCCTGGGCCATGTAATTCTCGAATTCCTCCCGGGTGACCAGGCCGTAGTCGTTCATGAAGGCCTGCTCCGGGGGCAGGTAGTAGGGGTAGGCCGCCTGGAACCAGGCGTCGGGGTCGAACTCGTCCAGGAACCCGGGGTGGGCGGCCTCGTATTCGGTCAGGAAGGCCTCCCGGGTCTCCTGTTCCATGGCGGCCCAGACCTGCTCCTCCAGGAGCATATCCCGGATGTAGGCCTCGCTCTGCCCCCAGTCTTCGGCCATCTCGGCCACGGAGCCATAGTACCACTCGTCCTGGACATAGGTCTCCAGTCCCGCCTCCAGGGCGGCGGCCTCCTCGGGGTGGGCCTCCAGCCAGGCCGCCGTCTCGGCGTCCATGGGGTAGCCGGAGTCCCGGATGACCAGCGTATTCTCCACGGGAAGAGGGGGATCCATCAGGTCGGGTATGGGCACTTCCTCCGGGGCGGCGGCCAGGGCAGGTGCGGAAAGGGACAGGGCCAGCGCCAGGGTCAGCAGGATCGAAAGCAGCTTTTTCATGGGGACCTCCTTTTCCTTGTTCGGTTGTGGGTGGGTGTGGGACTACGCCCCCTTCCCCTGTCATCCTGAGGCCGGAGGCCGAAGGATCCGTACTCCCATCCCCTGACATCACGCAAAAGGACGGGGGAGGCGGATCCTTCGCTGTCGCTCAGGATGACAGAAACGGAGGGCGGTACATGGCGCGCCGGGCCGCCGTATGCGTTGGGGCGGCGCGTCAGGAGAGATCGGCCAGCTCCAGGTACTGATACCCGTTTTCCGCGATATGGTCTTTGCGCCCCTGGAGGTTGTCCCCCAGGAGAAGGTCAAAGACGGCGGCGGTGCGCTCCACGTCCTCGGGCATGACCTTGATGAGCCGCCGGGTGGCCGGGTTCATGGTGGTGAGCCACATCATGTCGGGCTCGTTCTCGCCCAGGCCCTTGGAGCGCTGGATGGTGTACTTCTTCCCCTCCAGCTCCTTGAGGATGGCGGCCTTTTCCGTCTCGTTGTAGGCAAACCAGGTCTTGTCCTTGCAGCCAATCTCGTAGAGGGGGGACTCGGCGATATAGACGTACCCCCGCTGGATAAGGGTGGGGGTGAGGCGGTAGAGCATGGTGAGGATGAGGGTGC
>DXDV01000197.1 GCA_019115345.1 Candidatus Intestinimonas stercorigallinarum
CAGCGGAAGGCGGAACGCCTTTCGCTGGGAGAGCCGGAGCAGCGGAGCGGACGAAGCCTGCCGCTTGCGGCAGGATGAGGGATGCGCAGCTTGCGACGGCGACGGGAGAGGACGAGCAAGGGAGCGGAGCGCGTTTTCGCCGTCAGGCGGAAACAGAGTGAAGCGGACTTTGCGAGGACGATGTCGCGCCCCACAAAAAAAGCGGTTCCGTATCGGCGCGGCGGGCGGCCGCAGGCCGCCCCTACCCCATGCCCGCGGCGTTTTTTCGTAGGGGCGGCGTCCAGCCCGCCGCCCTTACGCCCGTTTGAAGAGCTTTTCCAGCTGGGCGCGGGTGAGCTCCACGGAGACGGGGCGGCCATGGGGGCAGTACCGGACTTCGCCGGACATGACGGCCTGGGCCACCCGCTCCAGCTCGGCGGGGCCGTTCTTCTGCCCCCCTTTGATGGCGGCCTTGCAGGCCATGGTGGCCAGCAGGTGGTCCCGGGCGCTCTCCGGGTCGGTCCGGCGGGCGGCGAGCAGCTCCCCCGCCAGCTCCAGGAGGGTGGCCTCCACCGCCCCGGCGTCCACGTAGTCGGGGCACTGCCGCACCAGGATGGCCCCGCCGCCGAAGTCCTCGCAGGCGAAGCCGAAGGCGGCCAGGGTGTCCAAATGCTCCAGCAGGACGGCCCCCTCCTCCGGCACGGGGGTAAAGACCACCGGCGTCAGGAGCGTCTGCGCCATGGGGCGGTACCCCGCCGCCTTGAGCTTGTCGAAGTTCATCCGCTCATGGGCGGCGTGCTTGTCGATGAAGAAGGCCCTCTCCCCCTGCTCCACCAGGATGTAGGTCTGGAAGAGCTCCCCCCGGACGGTCCAGGGCTCCGGCTCCGGTTCGGGAGCCAGGGGCGCCGCCGGGACAGGTTCGGGAAGGGGCTCCGGCGGAGCGGCGGCCAGGGGCGCGGATACCGGCTCCGGAGCGGGGGCCTCCGCCGGGACGTCCCCCTTCCCCACCGGCTCCGCCTCCACGGGGGCGGGGCCGGAAAACACGGGCCGGGCGAAGTCGTGGAGGGGCAGGCCGCCGGTCTGGCGGACGGGGACGGCCGTCTCCCGCCGGGGCTCCGCCTTGGGGCGGGGCGGCGTCCAGGACTGGGGCCGGGTCTGGACCGAGCGGCGGTATTCCTCCGCCGGCAGGCGGAGGAAGGTCTGGTTGGGGGTGACGGCGTCGTGCCCGGCGGGCTTTTTGGGGGCGCTCAGGTCGGCCTTTGGGGGCCGGGCCTTCTCCTCCAGGGCCCCCAGCACGGCGTGGTAGAGGGCGTCAAAGACCTTTTTCTCGCTGACGAACTTGACCTCGGTCTTGGCCGGGTGGACGTTCACGTCCACGCCGTTGAGCCGGGTGGTCACGTGGAGGACGCAGCCGGGGAACTTGCCCACCATGCGCTGGTTCTGGTAGGCCTGCTCCAGGGCGGCCATGAGGAGCCGGGACTTGACGAACCGGCCGTTGACAAAGAAGAACTGGTAGTTCCGGGAGCCCCGGCAGCAGGCGGGGAGGGAGGCGAAGCCCTCCACCGAGACGCCGTCCTCCCCGGAGCCCTTCACCGGGAGCATGCCCAGGGCCAGCTCCCGGCCCAGCACGGCGTAGAGGGCGGAGGAGAGCTTGCCGTCCCCGGGGGTAAAGAGCTCCCGCCTGCCGTCCCGGAGGAACTGGAAGGAGACCTCCGGCCGGGCCAGGGCCTCCCGCTGGACGGCGGCAAAGACGGCGGCTCCCTCGGCGGCGTCCTTTTTCATGAACTTGAGCCGGGCGGGGGTGTTGTAGAAGAGGTCCCGGACCACCATGGTGGTGCCCTGGGGGCAGCCGGCCTCCTCCCGGCCGGTGACCACGCCCCCCTCCAGGGTGAGGGCCACCCCCAGGTCGTTGCCGTCGGCCCTGGTCAGGACCTCCACCCGGGACACGGCGGCGATGGCCGCCAGAGCCTCCCCCCGGAAGCCCAGGGTGCCGATGGCGGCCAGGTCGTGCTCGGTGCGGACCTTGCTGGTGGCGTGGCGGAGGAAGGCGGTCTCCACCTCGGCGGGGGGGATGCCCCGGCCGTTGTCGGTGACCCGGATGTAGGTCATGCCGCCGTGCTGGATCTCCACGGTGACGGCGGCGGCTCCGGCGTCCACGGCGTTTTCCACCAGCTCCTTCACCACCGAGGCGGGGCGCTCCACCACCTCCCCGGCGGCGATGAGGTCGGCTACGTGGCTGTCCAGAACTTGGATGTGAGACATGATATCACCGGCTTTCTAAGGGGAAAATGGAACGTTTCGCGGGGCGCGCCATGACAGCTCCCCCTGGACGGGGGAGCTGTCCGGCTCCGCCGGACTGAGGGGGTGAACGGGACCGGGCATCCCCCCTTCCGGCCCTTCGGGCCACCTTCCCCGCCAGGGGGAAGGTCCGCGCGGATGTGGGGCGCGGGTCGGCGGGCGGCCGCAGGCCGCCCCTACGAAAACGAAGCGGCTGGGGTAGGGGCGGCCTGTGGCCGCCCGGCCCGGTCCGGCGCTTCGTACCCTCTCTGTCATTCTGAGGCCGTGAGGCCGAAGGATCCGCATCCCTCGTCTTTTCGCGGAACAGAACGGGTCGTGGTTCAGCGTGTGGTTTGGCGCGCCGAGTCGTCGCGCCCCACAAAATCAAGCGGCGTCGGGGGCGCTATGACGGTACGCCCCGAAAATATGGGTCAAAGCCGCCCTTACAGCAGCTTTTTCAGCTCATAGACCAGGTTGAGGGCCTCGATGGGGGTGAGGGTGTCGATGTCCGTCTGGCGCAGGCGGGCGGCCGCCTGGCCGGCCCCCATGTCCAGGAAGGAGACCTGGCCGTCGGCGGGGGCCTGGACGGGGGCGGGGGCGGGACAGCCCTGGCTCTCCAGCTCGGACAGGATCTCCCGGGAGCGGCGGATGACCCGGTCGGGCACCCCGGCCAGGGAGGCCACCTCGATGCCGTAGCTCTGGTCGGCGGGGCCGGGGACGATCTTCCGCAGAAAGATGACGTCGTCCTTCCGCTTCTTGGCGGCCACGTTGTAGTTCTTCACCCCGGGGATCTCCCCCTCCAGGCAGGTGAGCTCGTGGTAGTGGGTGGCGAAGAGGGTCTTGCACCCCAGGCGGCGCTTGTCGGCGCAGTGCTCCAGCACCGCCCGGGCGATGGCCATGCCGTCATAGGTGGAGGTACCCCGGCCGATCTCGTCCAGAATGAGGAGGCTCTTGGCGGTGGCGTGCTTCAAAAGCTCGGCCACCTCGGTCATCTCCACCATGAAGGTGGATTGC
>DXDV01000198.1 GCA_019115345.1 Candidatus Intestinimonas stercorigallinarum
GAGGGCCACGATCTCCCCCTTGTTCACCTCCAGGGACAGATCGTTTACCGCCACCACGCCGCCGAACTGCATGGTGACGTGCTCCAGACGGAGGATGTTTTCCACTTGGCTCATTTTACCGCCTCCTTACTGGTTTTCTTCCGGCGGAACAGCAGGTCGGTGAACTCCTTGTTCCCCATCATGCCCCGGCGGAAGAAGAGCACCACGATCATGATGATGATGGAGAAGACCACCATGCGGAAGCCGTTGCGGGCAAAGGGGATGGTCAGCGAGCCGGAGATGATGAACCACACCCACCAGACCATGAGCAGCAGCCCAACGATCCACACGATCAGTTCCTTCCAGAACGCGTCCCCGGACTTGCGGCGGCGGCGGATCAGCATGGCGGAGGTGCCCACCACGGCGGCGGCGAAGAGGATGATGAACAGGATGCGGCTGGTCTCCGTGGGGGAGGAGAAGGCCTGGGTGTTGTCCAGGAAGCGCAGCCACCACTCGGAGCAGGCCACATACAGGAAGGTGGCCAGGCACGAGCCGGAGATAGACCCGATGCCCCCGATGACCACGATGAGCAGGATCTCATAGGTCATGGTGGAGGTGTACACCTTGGCCTGGGCGTTGTTGGCGAACATGGCGAACAGGGCCCCGCCCACCCCGGCGAAGAAGGAGGAGATGCAGAAGGAGAGCATCTTGTGCTTGGCCAGGTTGATGCCCATGGCCTCGGCGGCGATCTCATCCTCCCGGATGGCCTTGAAGGCCCGGCCGTAGGAGGAGTTGATGAGCATGACGATGACGGTGATGCACAAAATGGCCACCAGGAAGGGGACGAAGGCGGACAGGCGCAGCACCACCTGGCCGTCGGCGTTTTTGATGTTGAAGCTGGTGAAGGTGGGGATCTGGGTGATCATGTTGGCGCCGTTGGTCACGGGGCCCAGGGCCTGCCACTGGAAGATGGCCCGGATGATCTCGGCGAAGCCCAGGGTGGCGATGGCCAGGTAGTCGCTCTTGAGGCGCAGCACGGGCAGTCCGATGAGCCAGGCGAAGAGGGCGGCCACGCAGCCGGCCAGCAGGATGGCCAGGGCCACGCCCAGGATGAGGCCCACGGGGGTGTCCGCCCCGCCGAACAGGTCGGGCAGGGAGAAGTTCAGGGCGGAGCCGCCGTAGAGGTAGTACACCGTGTCCTTCTGGGCCACGGGGACGGTGAGGATGGCGTAGGTGTAGGCGCCCAGGAGCATGAAGCCGGCCTGGCCCAGGGAGAAGAGGCCGGTGAAGCCGTTGAGGAGGTTCATGGAGACCGCCACCAGGGAATAGACGGCGCCCTTTTTGAGCACGATGAAGAGCTGGCTGGTGGAGGGGAGGGTGTTCTCCAGCACCACCACCAGGGCCAGCACCACCGCCGCGGCGACCAGGCCCAGAAACGCGCCCGTTTTGTTTTTCTTTGTCTCAAGCATGGTAGGCGCCTCCTTTAGACTTTGTCGGTGGCCTTCTCGCCGAAGAGACCGGTGGGCTTGAAGACCAGCACGATGATCAGCAGGGCGAAGGTGAAGGCGTCCACGAAGGTGGTGGCCCCCTCGAAAGGCAGGATCTTGACGAAGTTCTCGCAGATGCCGATGAGGAAGGCGCCGATGACGGCCCCGGGGATGGAGCCGATGCCGCCGAAGACGGCGGCCACGAAGGCCTTCAGGCCGGGCATGGCGCCGGCGGTGGGGGTGACGGCCTGGTAGGTGGTGAAGTAGAGCATGGAGCCCAGGGCCGCCAGGGCTGAGCCGATGACGAAGGTGGTGGAGATGACCGAGTTGATCTTGATGCCCATGAGCTGGCTGGTCTCGAAGTCCTTGGCCACCGCCCGCATGGCCATGCCCACCTTGGTGTGGTTGATGAGCTGGGTGAGGGCCACCACCAGGAGCACCACCAGGAAGGGAGTGAGGATGACCACCCACTTGATGGGGGTGCCGGCCACGGTGATGGTCTGGGACAGGAAGGGGATGGCGGGGTAGGTCATGGGCTGGCCGCCGGTGACGTAGGTGGCGGTGTTCTGGAGCAGGTAGCTCACGCCAATGGCCGAGATCATCACGCTCATGCGGGGGGCGGTGCGCAGGGGCTTGTAGGCCACCCGCTCAATGAGGAAGCCCAGCAGCACCGTCAGCACCAGCACCAGAAGCAGGCTGGCCAGGATGGCGGTGGAGGGCGGCAGGTAGGCGCCCAGGGACGAGGTCAGATAGATGCCCAGCAGGCCGGCCACCATGAACACGTCGCCGTGGGCGAAGTTGATGAGGCGCAGGATGCCGTAGACCATGGTGTAGCCGATGGCGATGAGGGCGTACTGGCCGCCCACCGAGATGCCGAAGAGCAGGGTGGAGATGAAAAATTCCATGGGATGTCCTCCCTATGAGAGATTTGGCGCCAGGCCGTCTCGAAAAGAGCGCGGTCAAAGCCCCTTTCGAGGCAGCCCGGCCGGGCCGGGGACAAAATACGGTACTTGGCGGGGACCCGGAGGTCCCCGCCAAGCGCATACGCTGCTGTTGTTTGGAGGCAGACTGGGCTCACTCCGCCGCCACGGTCTGGACGCCCTCCAGCTCCCAGGCGCCGTCGTTGGTGGAGTGCTTGATGTAGGCGGTGTCGCGGACGGCGTCGCCGTTGGTGTCGTCGAACTCGATGTGGCCGGACACGCCGTCATAGGTTACGTCCCACAGGGCGGCCTTGATGGCGGCGGGGTCGGCGCTGCCGGCGGCCTTGATGGCCTCCAGAGCCACGTAGTAGGCGTCGTAGCCCATGGCGGACACGGCGGCGATGGTGTCGTTGCCGCCGTTGGCCTCCAGAGCGCCGTCAGCGGTGTTGATGTAGTTCTTGATGCCCTCGTCGAAGGCGGGGTCGCCGCCCTCCTGGTAGAAGGTGGAGACGTAGAGCTGCACGCTGGTGCCCTTGGCGGCCTCCAGCACCATGTTGTCGTCCAGGGTGTCGGAGCCCAGGAAGGGGGCCTCGATGCCCAGGTCGGCGGCCTGGGTGATGATCTGGGTGGCGTAGGCGATGGACACGGGGGTGAAGATGACGTCGGCGCCCTGGTCCTTGGCCTTGTTCAGATAGGAGTTGAAGTCGGAGTTGTTGGTGGGGAAGGCGTCCTTGATGACGGTGCCGCCGGCGGCGGTGAAGGCC
>DXDV01000199.1 GCA_019115345.1 Candidatus Intestinimonas stercorigallinarum
GGTGGCCAGGGCCATATAGCCCAGGATGATGGCGGCGAGCCAGAGGAAGTAGGCCCCGGGCAGGGCGGCCAGGGAGAGGGCGTGGGCCAGGGGGCTGAAGGGGAGGCAGGTGACCACGGCGATGCCCAGGAAGGTGAGCAGGGTCACCGGCCCGGAGGCCCGGCTCTGGAGGAAGGGGAGCCTGGGGGTGCGGATCATGTGGATGACCAGGGTCTGGCTCCACATGGACTCGATGAACCAGCCGGTCTGGAAGAGGGCGATGAACCGGTCCTGGAGGGCCGGGTCTGTGATCTGGTGGAAGGGCAGGCCGGTGAGGGCGGGACAGAGGACGAAGTAGAGGAGCAGGTAGGTGATGAGGTCGAAGACGGAGCTGGTGGGGCCCATCCACAGCATGAACCGGCCGATGCCGGAGGCGTCCCACTTCCGGGGCACCCGGAGGTAGTCGGCGTCCACGTTGTCCCAGGAGATGGCCATGCAGGAGACGTCGTAGATGAGGTTGAGGAGCAGCAGATGGAGGGAGGCCATGGGCAGGAAGGGGAGGAAGGCGCTGGCCGCCAGCACGGAGAACATGTTGCCGAAGTTGGAGGAGGCGGTCATCTTGATGTACTTGATCATGTTGGCGTAGGTCTTCCGGCCCTCCAGCACGCCCCGCTCCAGCACCATCAGGTCCTTCTCCAGCAGCACCACCGAGGCCGACTCCTTGGCGATGTCCACGGCGGTGTCCACCGAAATGCCCACGTCGGCGGCCTTCATGGCCGCCGCGTCGTTGATGCCGTCTCCCAGGTGGCCCACACAGTGGCCGTTGGCCCGCAGGGCCTTCACCACCCGGGCCTTCTGGGCCGGGGAGAGCTTGGCAAAGACCGTGCCCGTCTCCACCGCCGCCCCCAGGGCCGCGTCGTCCATGGCCTCCAGGTCGGTGCCCAGGAGCACCTCCTCCGCCGCCAGGCCCACCTGCCGGCAGATGGCCCGGGTGACCCGCTCGTTGTCCCCGGTGAGCACCTTCACCCGGACGCCGGCCTCCTCCAGGGCCCGGATGGCCGCCCGGGCGGTCTCCTTGGGCGGGTCCAGGAAGGCCAGGAAGCCGATGAGGACCATATCCGCCTCGTCGGCCACCGAGAACTGCCCCTCCGGCGCGGGGTCGGTCTTCTGGGCCACGGCGATGACCCGCATGCCCTTCTCCCCCAGCTCGTCCGCCCGGGTCCGCACCAGGTCCCGCACCCGGTCGGTGAGGGGGCGGACCACCCCGCCGCACTCGGCGTAGGCGCAGCAGCGCAGCATCTCCTCCACGGCCCCCTTGGTGACCAGCTGGGTCTTCCCCGTCCGGTCCCGCACCACCACGCTCATCCGGCGGCGCTCGAAGTCGAAGGGGATCTCGTCCACCTTCTCATACCGGTCGATGAGGTCCCCGGCCCCCAGGGCCTGCTGCCGCTGGATGACGGCGATGTCGATGAGGTTCTTCAGCCCCGTCTGGAAGTGGCTGTTCAGAAAGGCGTGGCGCAGGACCCGGTCGTCCTCCTCCCCGTCCACGTTCAGGTGGTACTCCAGCACCACCTCGTCCCGGGTGAGGGTGCCCGTCTTGTCGGTGCACAGCACGTCCATGGAGCCCAGGTCCTGAATGGCGTTGAGGTGCTTGATGATGACCTTCTCCCCGCTCATGGCCAGGGCGCCCCGGGCCAGGGAGGTGGTGACGATCATGGGCAGCATCTCCGGAGTGAGGCCCACCGCCACGGAGATGGCGAACAGCACCGCCTGCATCCAGTCCCCCTTGGTGAAGCCGTTGACGAAGAGCACCACGGGCACCATGGCCAGCATGAAGCGGATGAGCACCCAGGAGACGGCGTTCACCCCCCGCTCGAAGGTGGTCTTGGGGGGTTTCTCCTGGAGGGTCCTGGCCAGGGCGCCCAGCATGGTGCCGTCCCCCACGGCGATGACCAGGGCCAGGGCGCTGCCGCTGATGACGCTGCTGCCCAGGAAGGCCAGGTCCCTGAGATCGGTGAGGGCCTCCCGCCCGGCGGCGGGCTCCGCCAGCTTCTCCACCGGCTCGCTCTCCCCGGTGAGGGCGGACTGGCTGACGAACAGGTCCTTGGCGGTGAGGATGCGCACGTCGGCGGGGAGCATGTCCCCGGCGGAGAGCCGGATCACGTCCCCCACCGCCACCTCCTCCAGGGGGAGCTCCCGCTCCGCCCCGTCCCGCAGCACGGTGGCGGTGGTGTGCAGCATGCCGGTGAGCTTGTCGGCCACGTTGCCGCTGCGGGTCTCCTGCACGAAGCGGAGGGCGCCGGAGAGGGCCACCATGGCGGTGATGATGACCACCGTGGCCCAGCTCCGGTCCTCCGGCGCCGCGAACACCAGGTCGGTGAAGACGGAGACACCGGCCAGCGCCAGCAGCACCACGGTGAAGGGGTTGAGAAAGGCGGCGCACAGCCGCTTGAGGACGGAGTCCTTCCGCCCGTAGGTGAGGACATTGGTCCCCCAGGTCTCCCGGGACCGGTCCGCGGCGGCCCCGTCCAGGCCCCGCTCCGAGGACCCGTACCGGGCCAGCACCTCCTCCGCCGGCGCGGCGGCGTCCCGGTACCACTTCTCCCGGTCCTCCGCGTCCCGGGTCACGTCCGCCCGTCCGGCGGGCCGGAAAAACAGCTTGCTCATAAGTTCTGTACCTCCCAAGTCTGAATTGCCGTTCAGGGGTGATGGGAATGGGTACAGTGCAGGAACGAGGGATCACATTATGCGCGCGGACAGCTCGGCACGGCAAGCCCGCCGTCCGCTGCCGCCAATATCATCCGTCTTCGCCCAACAGCGACCGCACTGCCACTGCCTCCCGCATCCATGCTGTCCACCTCGCTTTCTTTTTCAAAAATGGCGGCAAGGGCCGCGCAAGGGCCGCCGGCTCCCGGAACGGGGACAAAAAAATCCCGCATGCCCAGACGGACATGCGGGAAGATCACCGTACACGCGCCCGTTTGAGCTTTGACTTTATAGGGCGGTGAAACTGTGTTATGGTACACCTTGGATTCGATGTACCCTGTTCAAACCAGCGCATAGTGTCTCCACTATTTTGCGGCAACAGTCCGTATCCCTATAGGAGCCTTACTTACCGAACGGCTATACCATAGCATTTTACTTTGCTTTTGTCAACACCCAAGTGATATGCCCGGGTGTACCGGCGTCACCGGGTGCCGGTCTCGATGTAGACGCCCTGCTCGGCGGACCAGCCCACATGGAAGCCCAGGGCCTGGCCCAGGTCCCGGAGCTTGTAGTAGGTGTAGCCGTTGCCGGCGTCGTCGGTGAGGGTGAAGGCCTGGAGAGCCACCGCCTCGCCGTCGATGTCGGTGGTGTCGTTCATCCGGGTATAGGGCCGGTCGCCGCTGAAGGGGGTGTCCATCTCGCCGCCCACCATGATGTAGGCAAGGCCGGGGGTCACATAGATGCCCCGCTGGGCGGACCACTCCACGTTGAAGCGGGCGTCGGTGCCGGTGAGGGCAAAGGCCACGTCCCGCAGCTTCACATAGTTGGTGTCGTTGCCGCTGCTGTCCCGGAGGGCGTACATCTGGAAGGTCACCTGCCGCCCGTCCACGTCCACCTTCTGGGTGGAGGCGTAGGCCATGCCGCTGGCGTCGGGCGCCTGCCCCTCGGAGGCTGCGGGGGCGTCCTCAAAGACGCCGAAGGCCGTATCATCCCGGGTGAGCAGCACCGGGCCGTCGGGGTCGATCATGTCTCCTCCCACCAGCTTCCAGCCCACGAAGGTCTTGCCGGGCCGGGAGGGGTCGGCGGGCAGCACCCAGGGCTCCCCGTTGGTCTCCTGGAAGGTACCCAGATCGGTGAGCGTGATCAGATCCAGGAAGAAGTTGACGGTATAGGTGGGGGCGGTGCTGTTCGCGCGGAAGAAAATGGTATCGCCGTTATAAGTGGTCCCGT
>DXDV01000200.1 GCA_019115345.1 Candidatus Intestinimonas stercorigallinarum
GAATTGCCCCTGCGCCAGGGCGCCGGAGGCGCCCTGTACCGCCTGACGGCGGTCCCATCTGCGATGGGGTCCTGTGGAGGACGCCCCGGCCTGGGCAGTTTAACGGTTCAGGCGTTGAAGAGGTAACCCAGACCCCGGCGGGTCACCACGAACTGGGGACTTGCCGGGTCGTCTATCTCCCCATGCGGCCTCCGCCGCATGGGGGCCCCGAAAATGACTTCACATGCTCGGGGCAAGTGAATTGCCCCTGCGCCAGGGCGCCGGAGGCGCCCTGTACCGCCTGACGGCGGTCCCATCTGCGATGGGGTCCTGTGGAGGACACCCCGGCCTGGGCAGTTTAACGGTTCAGGCGTTGAAGAGGTAACCCAGACCCCGGCGGGTCACCACGAACTGGGGTGAGGCCGGGTCGTCCTCCACTTTTTCGCGCAGGCGGCGGACGGCCACGTCCACCGCCCGGACGTCGCCCACATAGCCCTCGTAGTTCCAGACGTTCTCCATGAGGGCCTCCCGGGAAAAGACCTTCCCCGGGTTGGAGGCCAGGAATTTCAGCAGCTCATACTCCCGCTGGGTGAGGTCCAGGGGAGCGCCGTCCTTATAGGCCATGAGCAGCTCGGTGTCGATGGAGATGCGCCCCAGCTCCAGCCGGCCGGCGGCGGGGGCGGCGGCCTTTCCGGCGGGGACCATGCCGCTGCGCCGGATGTTGGCCTTCACCCGGGCCATGAGCTCCCGCATGGAGAAGGGCTTGGTGATATAGTCGTCGGCCCCCAGCTCCAGGCCCAGCACCTTGTCGGTCTCCTCCTCCCGGGCGGTGAGCATGAGGATGGGGGTGGTGCGGCCCGCCTGCCGGAGCTCCCGGCACACGTCGAAGCCGTTTTTCTTGGGCAGCATCAGGTCCAGCAGGATGAGGTCGGGGTCCTGCTCCAGGGCAAGCTGGAGCCCGGCCTCCCCGTCGTAGGCCTCCAGGGCGGTGTAGCCCTCCTTGGTCAGGTTGTAGCTGAGGATGTCCACGATATTCTTCTCATCCTCCACGATCAGAATGGTCTTTCCCATTTCACGCCTCCCAGCTTGTCCATGTCGGTGTGGTCAAAGGCCCAGCAGGACCTTGGTTTTCAGCAGTCCGGCCACGGTCTTGGCGTCCTGGAGCCGGCCGTCCATGGCCTGCTCCAGCAGCGTCTGAAAGGGGACCCGGCAAAACTCCAGAAACTCGTCCGGGTCCGGATGGCAGGGGCCCTGGTGGAGCCCCGTGGCCAGATAGAGGTGGATGACCTCGTCGGAGAACCCCGGCGAGGCCAGGAGCCCTCCCAGGTACTGGAAGGAGTCGGCGGTGAGGCCGGTCTCCTCCTCCAGCTCCCGGATGCCGGCCAGACGGTGGTCCTCTCCGTGGTCCAGCTTGCCGGCGGGCAGCTCGGTGATGACCCGGCCGAAGGGGTAGCGGAACTGCCGGACCACCGTGACGGTGCCGTCGTCGTGGTAGGGGACCACGCACACGCCGCCGGGGTGGGAGACCACCTCCCGGACGGCCTGGGCGCCGTTGGGCAGCGCCACCTGGTCCACCCGCAGGTCTACAATGACGCCCCGAAAGATGGATTCGCCGGAGAGCTTCCGTTCATTCATGTCCATATCCACCGCTCCTGTTCGCAGAATCAAAGTCAGTATACCACGGTTTTCCGCCGACTGCAATCGTCCCCAAAGCGGGCGGGGATGGAAAAGAAGAGATTTCCAGTCAAGAATCCCGTAACATTCGTGTAAAATTTCTTTTGCTTTTACATACTAGGGATGGTATAATATCATTGCGTTGGAGCGGGCACCCGTGGGTGTCCCTCGATGGAATAACATTTACCGGGCCAGGGAGTCCTTCCCGGCCCTTGATACGTCCCTCCGGAGAGGCCGGAGGGCGCGAGAGGATAGAAGGTGCGGTTTTGACGAAGTATGTGATTCACGGGGGCAGACCGCTGTACGGAGAGATCGAGATCAGCGGCGCCAAAAACGCCGCGGTGGCCATCATTCCCGCCGCCTTGCTGGTGGACGGCGTGTGCCGGATCGAGAACATTCCCCAGATCAGCGACGTGACCCTGCTTTTAAAGATCCTTCAGGAGCTGGGCGCCGATGTGCGCACCGTGGACCGGACCACGGTGGACATCGACTGTACCCACATCCGCAACGCGAAGGTGCCTGATTCCATGGCCCGACAGATCCGGGCCTCTTATTATCTCATCGGCGCCCTGCTGGGGCGCTTCGGCTCCTCCCAGGTGCCGCCGCCGGGCGGCTGCCACCTGGGTGCCCGGCCCATCGACCAGCACATCAAGGGCTTCGTGGCCATGGGGGCCGATGTGGACGTGAGCGGCGGCTATATCCACGCCGTGGCCCAGGGCGGCCGGCTTCAGGGTGGGCAGGTCTACCTGGACATCGTCTCCGTGGGGGCCACCATGAACATCATGCTGGCCGCCGTGCTGGCCAAGGGCATGACCATCATTGAAAACGCCGCCAAGGAGCCCCACATCGTGGACCTGGCCAACTTCCTCAACTCCATGGGGGCCGACATCATGGGGGCCGGCACCGACGTCATCAAGATCCGGGGGGTGGACCGCCTGGGCGGCGGTGTTTACTCCATCATTCCCGACCAGATCGAGGCGGGCACCTATATGGCCGCCGTGGCCGCCGCCGGCGGCGAGGTCCGGGTCAAGAACGTGATCCCCAAGCACCTGGACTGCATCACCGCCAAGCTGGTGGAGATGGGGGTGGAGGTGGAGGAGTCCGACGACTCCGTGCTGGTCCGCCGGGACCCCGGCCGCCGGCTGACCCGGACCAACGTCAAGACCCTGCCCTACCCCGGCTTCCCCACCGACATGCAGCCCCAGATCGCCGTGGCCCTGTGCATGGCCGAGGGCACCAGCGTCATCACCGAGGGGGTCTGGGACAGCCGCTACCGCTATGTGGACGAGCTCCGGCGCATGGGGGCCCATGTCCAGGTGGACGGCAAGATCGCCGTCATCGAAGGGGTGGGCGAGCTCACCGGCGCGCCGGTGCAGGCCTGCGACCTCCGGGCCGGGGCCGCCATGGTCATCGCCGGGCTGGCCGCCCAGGGCACCACCGAGGTGGACTGCATCCACTATATCGAGCGGGGCTATGAGGACATCGTCCGCAAGCTCTCCGGCGTGGGGGCCGACATCCGGGTGGTGGTCACCCCCGAGGCGGAGAAGGCCCAGGCATCCGCCGGCTGACACCGATGTTCTTTTCAGGGCGGCGTCCCGCGCCGCCCTGCTTGTCTTGCCCAAAATCGGGCATGGAGCCCCATCACCGGGAACGACATGACATAGGAGCGATGACCCTTGCTGACATTGACCACCCTGGCCAGCGGCTCTTCGGGCAACTGCGCCCTGGTCTCCGACGGGGAGACCCATCTGCTGCTGGACGCAGGCATCTCCTGCCGGCGGATCTGCGCCGCCCTGGCCGGGCTGGACCTTCCGCCGGAGGCCCTGGCGGGCGTGCTCATCACCCACGAGCACACCGACCACATCTCGGGACTGGCCACCCTCCACAAGCGCTTCCGCCTGCCGGTCTACACCAGCCCCGGCACCGCCCGGCAGCTGTGCTACCGCATCGCCGCCCTGGAGGACGTGGTGCGCCCCTGCCCGCCGGGGGAGAGCTTCACTGTGGGGGGCCTGGACGTGGAGACCTTTCCCATCTCCCACGACGCCGCCGAGCCCATGGGCTTCGCCGTCTCCAACGGGACGCGGAAGGCCGCCCTGGTCACCGACCTGGGGGTGGTCACCGAGGCCGTCCGCCGGGGCATGGACGGGGCCGGCCTGGTGTTGGTGGAGGCCAACCACGACGAGGACTGGGTCCGCTCCGGCCCCTATCCCTACTATCTCAAGGAGCGCATACTGGGCCGGAAGGGCCACCTCTCCAACGAGGCCGGGGGCGCTCTGGCCCTGTCGGCGGTGGAGGGGGGCGCCCACACCGTGGTGCTGGCCCACCTCTCCCGGGAGAACAATACGCCCCAGCGGGCCCTCACGGCGGTGAGCAGGGTGCTGTGCTCAGCCGGTGCTCAGGAGGCCGCTCCCCGGCTGTCGGTGGCCCCCCGGGACCAGACCGGCCCCGTCTACACCGTGTAAGGAGGCCGCCATGCTGGATGTACATATCCTCTGTGTGGGAAAGCTGAAGGAGAAGTTTTACACGGAGGCGGCGGCGGAGTACGTCAAGCGGCTGGGGGGCTACTGCCGCCTCACTCTGACCGAGCTCCCCGAAGAGCGGCTGCCCAAGTCCCCCTCCCGTGCTCAGATCGACGCCGCCCTGGAGAAGGAGGCCGCCGCCATCCGGGCCAGGCTCCCCCAGAACGCCAGCCTGGTGGCCCTGTGCGTGGAGGGGAAGCTGCGCTCCAGCGAGGAGCTGGCCAGGCTGGTGGCCGACTGGAGCCTGAGCAGCGCCAAGCACCTGGTCTTTCTCATCGGCGGCTCCTACGGTCTCCACCCCTCTTTGAAGGAGCGGGCCTGGGTGAAGCTGTCCATGTCCCCCATGACCTTCCCCCACCACCTGGCCCGGGTCATGCTGCTGGAACAGCTCTACCGGGCCTTCAAGATCAACGAGGGCTCGGACTACCACAAATAAGCGCGGACTTTCTGTCAGATTTCAACAAATAACCATTGTAGTTCCCCGGTGGTTTGTGCTATAATTCTGGTAATACAGATGATGGGAGGTCCTTCCAATGTCCTATAAGGATACCTATGAAAAGTGGCTCCACAGTCCTGCCCTGTCCCCCGCCGAGAAGGCCGAGCTGGAGAGCATCTCCGGCGACGAGAAGGAGATCGAGAGCCGGTTCTTCGCCCCCTTGGAGTTCGGCACCGCCGGGCTGCGGGGCACCATGTGCGTGGGGCTCCACCAGATGAACGTCCACGTGATCCGCCACGCCACCCAGGCCTTTGCCGAGGTCATCAAGGCCGAGGGCAAGGAGGCCATGGAGCGGGGCGTGGCCATTTGCTTCGACTGCCGCAACCACTCCGACGAGTTCGCCCGGGAGACGGCCTGCGTCATGGCGGGCAACGGCATCCAGGTGCGGCTCTTCGAGTCCCTGCGTCCCACCCCCGAGGTGTCCTTCGCCGTCCGGGAGTACGGCTGCATCGCCGGCGTCAACGTTACCGCCAGCCACAACCCCAAGGAGTACAACGGCTACAAGGTCTACTGGCAGGACGGCGCCCAGCTGCCCCCCCACCACGCCGACGCCATCGCCAAGAAGATGGCCGAGCTGGACCTCTTCGACTCCATCGTGCGCATGGACTACGACGAGGCGGTGAAGGCCGGCCGCATCACCCTGATGGGCGAGGAGACCGACGAGAAGTTCCTCGCCAACGTCATGGGCCAGGTCAACGACCAGGCCGCTGTGGACAAGGTGGCCGACACCTTCAAGATGGTGTACACCCCCTTCCACGGCACCGGCTACAAGCTCATCCCCGAGGCCCTCAAGCGCCTGGGCATGAAGCACGTCATCTGCGTCTCCGAGCAGATGGTCATCGACGGCAACTTCCCCACCGTGGTCTCCCCCAACCCGGAGAACCCCGAGGGCTTCTATCTGGCGGTGGACATCGCCAAGAAGGAGGGGGCCGACTTTATCCTGGGCTCCGACCCGGACGCCGACCGGGTGGGCATCATGGTGAACACCGGGAACGGGGAGTTCAAGGTGCTCACCGGCAACCAGACCGGCGTGCTGCTGCTGGACTATCTGATCGGGGCCAAGCGCCGCACCGGCAAGATGCCCGATAAGCCGGTGGCCCTCAAAACCATCGTCACCACCGAGATGGCCCGCAAGGTGGCCGAGGTCAACGGCCTGAAGTGCTATGACACCTTCACCGGCTTCAAGTTCCTGGCCGAGAAGAAGGATAAGCTGGAGAGCTCCGGGGAGGGGAAGGTCATCTTCTCCTATGAGGAGTCCTACGGCTATATGCTGGGGGACTATGTCCGGGACAAGGACGCCGTGTCCGCCAGCGTGGAGCTCACCGAGATGGCTGCCTGGTACGCCGACCAGGGGATGACCCTGTACGACGCGCTGCAAAAGCTCTTTGAGAAGTACGGCCACTACCGGGAGCGGACCATGAATCTGGTCATGCCCGGCCTGGACGGCCTGAAAAAGATGGCCGGCCTGATGGCCGGCCTGCGGGAGAACCCCCCGGCGGAGATCGCCGGCGTGGCGGTGCGCCAGCAGAAGGACTACCAGGACGGCTCCGTGGTGAACGTGGCCGACGGCTCCCGGGAGACCATGGAGCTGTCCGGTTCCAATGTGCTGCGCTATGAGATGGCCGACGGCACCAGCCTCATCGTCCGGCCTTCGGGCACCGAGCCCAAGGTGAAGGTGTACATCCTGGCCAACGGCGCCTCCGGTCAGGAGGCGGAGGACAAGGTGGCCCAATACGCCGCCTGGGCCGAGACCCTGAAAAACTAAAAGGGACGCGGAAACAGAGAAGACCCCGCCCGCCGGTACTCCGGCGGGCGGGGCTCATGTACGCGGAACTCACGGCTCCAGGGCCGGCAGGGGGGAGGCCTGGGCCAGGGCCTCCTGGGCCAGCTGGATGAACCGCTCGCCAAAGTGGGACAGGAAGCGGCTCTGCCGGTAGCCGGCCGCCAGCGTGCCGAAGGTGGAGGGGTCGGTGAGGGGGAACAGGTCCACCCCGGGGGCCCCGGGGGTGGGGGCGGGCAGGGCCCGGAGGAAGAGCTCGGGGCAGATGGTGGCCCCCACCCCCGCCTGGGCCATGGCCAGGGTGGTCACGGTGTTCTCCGTCTCCAGGATCAGGTTGGGCTTGAAGTAGTAGCGGCTGAAATACTGGTCCACGATGCTCCGGGTGCGGTTGCCCCGCTTGATGAGGACGAAGGGCTCCCCCTGAAAGGCGCTGATGTCCGCCTTCCGGGAGAACCGCTCCCGGATGTCCGGGGCGCTGTCCCCGAAGCGCCGGTCGGTGAAGTTTCTGGGGACCACCAGCACCAGGCGCTGCTCGGTGAGGGGGACGGTGACCACGTCCTTGATGGTGATGGGCTGAAAGCAGATGATGAGGTCGGTGCGGCCGTGGGCCAGGGCGTCCTCCAGCTGGGTGGAGTTGCCCTCGTACAGGGAGAACTCCACCAGGGGGAACTCCCTGTGGAACTTGGGCAGCAGGTCGGGCAGCAGGGCCAGGCCGCAGGTGTGGGACACCCCCACCCGCAGCACCCCCATGTACTGGCGGTTGATGTCCCCCACCTTGGACATGTACTGGCTCTGCAGCTCCAGGATCTGGGTGGCGGTGCCCACCAGCAGCTCGCCGGCGTAGGTGAGGGACAGCTTGGGGGAGCGGACAAACAGCTTGACCCCCAGCTCCCGCTCCATGTTGCCGATGTGGTTGGACAGGGACTGCTGGGAGATGTACAGCCGCTCGGCGGCCCGGGTGATGTTCAGCTCCTCGGCCACTGTGAGGAAGTAGCGCAGATGGCGGAAATTCAAGGCGGACCGCCTCCTTCGTCTCTCGCGCGCCCCGGTCCGGCGGGGCGCGGAGGGGGATCGTCTCCCCCATTATAGCACAGCCTTTCCGTTGTGGCAACTATCAACAAAAAGATACTTCCCAAGGAAAGGGAATTGTGGCATACTTACACTTAGTAGAACTGTAGGTGCGCCCAAAAGCGGGCGCTCTCGCAGCAGGACAGAAAGGAAGATGTCTTTATGAAGTGTCTCATCATCGATACCGTCTCCCCCGCCATCGCCGAGGAACTGGGCAAATATATGCACGTGGATACCCATCTGC
>DXDV01000201.1 GCA_019115345.1 Candidatus Intestinimonas stercorigallinarum
CCAGGAAGGTGGAGCCGGTGTCCCCCATGAAGATCTTGGCGGGGTTGAGGTTGTAGGGCAGAAAGCCGATGCAGCCGCCGGCCAGGGCGGCCATGACGATGGCCACCGGGGCGTCGGCCACCGCCAGGGAGATGACCAGCATGGTGAGGGCGCTGATGGTGGACACACCGCAGGCCAGGCCGTCCAGGCCGTCGATGAGGTTGACGGCGTTGGTGATGGCCACGATCCACAGCACGGTGGCGGGATAGGAGAGCCACCCCAGGTCCCACCAGGGGTTGGGCGAGAGGACATTGGGGTTGGAGAGGATCTCGATGACGTTGCCGGAGAGCACCGCCACCAGGGCGGCCACGATCTGGATGACCAGCTTGAACTTGGCCCCCAGGGCGTAGATGTCGTCAAAGATGCCCAGCACCACGATGATGACGCCGCCCAGCAGCATGCCCCGCAGCTGGGGGGTCATCTCCACATAGAGCAGCACGCTGAGGATGAAGCCGAAGAAGATGGCCAGGCCGCCCATCCTGGGGATGGGGTGGTCGTGCATGCGGCGGTTGTCCTTGGGCACGTCCACGGCGCCCACCTTGAAGGCCAGGCTCTTCACCACCGGCGTGGCGATGAGGGCCACCACCATGGCGGTGACCAGGGCGGCGGCCACCCAGCCCATGGTCTGCAAATCACTGTTCATTGAAAAGATGCTCCTTTTTGGGACAAGGCTGGACCTCAGCGGGCCACGAAGCCCACTTTTTTATAGACCTTGCGCAGGGTCTTGTTGGCCACGTAGGCGGCCTTCTCCGCCCCCGCCCGGTAGACCGATTCCAGATAGCCCTTGTCGGCCAGGAGCCGCTGAGCCTCCTCCCGGATGGGCCGCAGGCACTCCACCACGGCGTCCCCCACGGCGGGCTTGAACTTGCCGTAGCCCTGGCCGTCGAACTCCGTCTCGATCTCCTCTATGGTCTTGCCGGTGACGGCGGCGTAGATGCTCATGAGGTTGGCCACGCCCGGCTTGGCCTCCGGGTCAAAGCGGACGCACCGCTCCGAGTCGGAGTCGGTGACGGCCCGCTTGAATTTGCGCTGGATGTCCTCCGGCTTCTCCATGAGAAAGACGCAGCCCTCGGGGATGGACTTGCTCATCTTGGTGTCGGGGGCGTTGAGGGACATGATCCGGGCGCCGGTCTTGGGGATGTAGGGCTCCGGGATCTTGAACACGTCGCCGTAGATGTTGTTGAAGCGCTGGGCCACGTTCCGGGTGAGCTCCACGTGCTGCTTCTGGTCGTTGCCCACGGGAACATAGTCGGGCTGGTAGAGGAGGATATCGGCGGCCATGAGGGCGGGATAGGTGAAGAGGCCGCCGTTGATGTTGTCGGCGTGCTTGGCCGACTTGTCCTTGAACTGGGTCATGCGGCTGAGCTCTCCGAACATGGTGTAGCAGTTGAGGACCCAGCCCAGCTCGGCGTGGGCGGGGATGTGGGACTGGATGAAGAGGGTGTTCTTCTCCGGGTCCAGGCCGCAGGCGATATAGGCGGCCAGCTGCTCCAGGGTCCGGCGGCGCAGGTCGGCGGGGTTCTGGCGCACGGTGATGGTGTGCATGTCCGCCATGAAGTAATAGCAGTCAAACTCCTCGGCCCGGGCGCCCCAGTTCTTGATGGCGCCCAGATAGTTGCCCAGGTGCAGGTCGCCGCTGGGCTGGATGCCGGAGAGCATCACTTTTTTCTGGATCTCTTGTTCCATATCAAACACCTCTGGTCAGGATGAAAATGACGGGTCCCTCCGGACGGGGATGGGCTCCATCCGCCGCGCCGGTCCCTGCACGGCCTGTGGGCAGGTCCAATGCAACAGTGTATATCATACCACATCGCCCTCAAAATGACAAGGCCGGGGGACGCGTGCACGTCTCCCGGCCCTGTCATTTTTTCGGCCTTCAGCACCCGTGCCGGCGGGCGGCCTCCAGCGTGTTCACCATCAGCATGGCCCGGGTCATGGGACCCACGCCGCCGGGCACCGGGGTGATGAGAGAGGCCTTCTCCGCCACGGCGGGGTAGTCCACGTCGCCGCAGAGCTTGCCGGCCTCGTTGCGGTTCATGGCCACGTCGATGACCACCGCTCCCTCCTTCACCATATCGGCGGTGATGAGATCCCGCTTCCCCACCGCCGCCACCAGGATGTCGGCCCGGCGGCAGACCTCTCCCAGGTCGCGGGTCCGGGAGTGGCAGAGGGTGACGGTGCCGTGGGCGGCCAGGAGGAGCATGCCCATGGGCTTGCCCACGATGTTGGACCGGCCCACCACCACGCACTCCTTCCCCTTGGGGTCCACCCCATACTCCTTGAGCATCTCCATGACGCCGGCGGGGGTGCAGGGGGCGAAGCAGGGCTGGCCGGTGGACAGCCGCCCCACGTTGATGGGGTGGAAGCCGTCCACGTCCTTGTCCGGGTCGATGGCCAGGAGGACGGCCTCCTCGTCGTAGCCCTCGGGCAGGGGGAGCTGGCAGAGGATGCCGTCGATGTCGGCCCGGCCGTTGAGGGTGTGGATGATCTCCAGCAGGGCCTCCTGCCCTGCCTCGGCGGGAAGGGCGTATTCCTCGCTGTAAATGCCGCACTCCGTGCAGTCCTTCCGCTTGCTGTTGACATAAGTACGGGAGGCGGGGTCGTCTCCCACAATGATGACCGCCAGCCCCGGGCGCCGGGACAGGCCCTCCACCTCTTTGGCCACCCCGGCCTTGCACTTGGCCGCCAGGGCCTTTCCGTCAATGACTGTCGCCGCCATGCTCATCCTCCTCTTTCGTTTGTTTTTTCGCCTGGACGCGGTTGACATAGAGCTCCTCCGGCCTGTGCCGCCGGAAGCAGAGATGATAGATCAGAACGGCCGCCGCCACCAGGGCGGAGGCAAAGCCCAGCGCCTGGGAGACCCGGATGGAGGTGCCGAACAGGTAGAGGCTGTCGGTGCGCAGGCCCTCGATGAGCCCCCGCCCAACGCCGTACCACAGGAAATAGCCCCACATGATTTCCCCGTCGAAGCGGCGCTTCCCCCTGAGAACCACCAGCAGGAGGAGCAAAAAGCCCAGCAGGTTCCACAGGGACTCATAGAGGAAGGTGGGATGGACCTCCAGGTACTGCCAGGCCCCGTCCACATAGGCGTCGATGCCCATGCGCCAGGGCAGGTCGGTGGGGCCGCCGTAGGCCTCCACATTCACAAAGTTGCCCCACCGGCCCACGCACTGGCCGATGAGGAGGCCGAAAACGCCCAGGTCGGCAAAGGCATAAAAGTCGATCTTCTTCACCCGGCAGAAGACGATGAGGGTGAGGGCGGCGGCGATGACGCCGCCGTATATGGCCAGTCCCCCGTCCCGGATGTCCAGCATCTCCAGGAAGTCGTAGCTCCCGTCCTCCCGCCGGTAGAGGTCCAGGTAGAAGATCACATAGTAGAGCCGGGCTCCGACGATGGCCAGGGGCACGGCGGGAAAGAGCAGGTCGATGACGTCGTCGGACTTGATGCCGAACCGGGGGGCCATCTTGTAGCAAAAGACCACCGCCAGCAGGAAGCCGCAGGCGATGATGATCCCGTACCAGTAGATGGGCAGGCCGAAGAGCTCGAAGGCCACCCGGTCCAGGTGGAACTCCAGCCCCAGGCCGGGAAAGAGGACGGTCCTGGTCATGCCTGCTCCTCCTTGGGGAGGACGATGGAGAGACCGGTGCGCGCAGGGGTCATCCACCGGCGGATCACGGCCTCCACGTCGGCCTTGCCCACCGTCTCAAAGACCTCCGGGAAGCGGAAGGGCTCCTCCCCGGCAAAGTGGCCCTGGGCCAGGCCCACACAGATGTGCTCGAAGGAGTTGAGGGCCCGGACCTTGCCGCCGTACGCCCCCTTCTTGATCCGGTCGAAGAGGGCCTGGTCCAGCCCCTCCCGGCCGATCCGCTCCACCTCGGCGGCGATGGCCTCCCGCACCGCTCTGGGGTCCCGGCTCTCGCCCCCCACGGTGAGCATGGCGCACTGGGGGTAGGCCTCGTAGCCGTAACTGAAGCTCTGGTTCACCAGGCCCTGGCCATAGAGAGAGGCGTAGAGGGGGGTGGAGGTGCCAAAGACGGCCTCGCAGGCCAGCTCTCCCAGGAACTGACGGCGCATATGCTCCTCTCCCCGGGGGGCGGGGTCGGCCTTCCAGCCCAGCTGGAAGATGGGGGTGGACACCGCCATGGACTGGACGGTCTCCGGCCGGAAGGCCCCCTCGGACTCGGGCGCTCCATAGTCCCGGGGGATGTCGGTGATGCCCTCCTTGGGCAGGATCTCCCGGGCGATCTCCCGCACCCGCTCCGGGTCCACGTCTCCGCAGACGCACAGGACCATGTTGCCCGGATTATAGAAGGCGGCGTGGCAGGCGTAAAGGGTATCGGCGGTGATCTCCGCGATGGACTCCACCGTGCCGGCGATGCTCACCCGGACGGGGTTGTGGGCGTAGAGGGCCTCCAGCATGCCGTAAAAGACCTGGTTCTGGGGGTCGTCCTCCACCATGCGGATCTCCTGGCCGATGATGCCCTGCTCCTTGGCCACGCTCTCGGGGGTAAAATAGGGAATGGAGACGAAGGAGAGGAGGGTTTTCAGGTTTTCCTCAAATTTCTCCGTGCTCTCGAAGTAGTAGCCGGTGATGTCGGTGGAGGTGAAGGCGTTGGGGCTGGCCCCGTTGGCGGCCAGGTCCTGGAGGGCGTTGCCGTCCTTGGTGTCGAACATCTTGTGCTCCAGGAAGTGGGCCACGCCGGCGGGGGTGTCCCTCCAGACGCCCTCCAGCTGGAAGCGCATGTCCATGCCGCCGTAGTTGGTGGCGAAAAAGGCGAAGCTCTTGGAGAACTCCGGCTTCACATCCACGTAGATGTGCAGGCCGTTCTCCAGCTCGTCGTGCCAAAGCGTCTCTCCGACGCGGGGATACTCCTTGCGGGTCATGGGTTCAGTCCTCCTTGCCTTTCAGGAAATAGATGGTGTCCAGCTCCATTTTTCCGGCCACCGCCGTCACCTGCGCCCGGGTGACGGCCTCCACCCGGTCCACCAGGTCCTGGGGAGGCTCCTCCAGACCGGCCACCGCTTGGCCCAGCCAGTAATCCTCCAGCCGGCTCTGGACATCCATGGCGGCCCGCAGAGAGCTGACCACCGCCCGGCGGGCCCCCTCCAGCTCCCAGTCCTCAAAGGCCCCGGTCCGGCAGTTGTCCAGCTGGGCCAGGATCTCGGCCTTGGCCTTTTCGTAGTTTGCGAACTCAATGCCGGAGGAGACCACCATGACCCCCTTGAACTTCTCCAGCATGGAGCTGGCGAAGTAGCACAGGGAGAGCTTCTCCCGGACGTTGAGGAAGAGCCTGGAGGTGGGCGTGCCGCCGTAGAGGGCGTTGAACACCAGCAGGGCGGGATAGTCCTCCTCCCACACGCAGGCGCCGCCGGTGCGGAAGCCCAGGGCCAGCTTGCCCTGGGTCACATCCATCGCCTCGGTGACCAGCCGGGGCTGCTCCTGGGTGGCGTTGTCCTGAACGCCGTGGTCGGGCTCGTCCAGCTCCGCCCCCCGGGGCAGGCCGTCCAGGGCGGCGGAGAGGGCGGCGGCCACCCGGTCGGCGTCGGCGGAGCCGCAGTAGTAGAGCTCCACAGGCGCCTGGGCCAGCAGGGCCTGATACCGCTCCCACAGCCCCTCCGCCGTGATGGCGGCGGCGCTCTTCTCATCCCCCAGCCGGTCCACGCCGTAGGGCTCCCCGGCGCACATCTCCTGGGTGAGGCGCAGGATGGAATAGGAGCGCTTCTCGTTGACCTGGGCCTGGATGCGGTCGATGAGGTTGCTCCGCTCCCCCTCCACGTAGTCCTTCCGGAAGCGGCCGTCCTCCGCGGCGGGCCGGAGCAGGAGCTCCCCCAGCAGCCCGGCGGCGGACTCCAGGATCCGGGTCTCGCCGGGCGCGTAGGCGTCGTCCAGGAAGCTGGCCACAAAGCCGACGGCCTGGGCCTCCCCCTTCTTGCGGACGGAAGGCTCGATGGAGCCGCCGTAGAGCTCGTCCAGGGCGGCGGAGAGAGCTTCCATATCGGGGTGGCTCCGGGTGCCCCGGCGGAGCACGTAGGGCAAAAGGGCGTTGGCGGCGGCGGTCTCCGCCGCCAGGGGGGCCATAAGGGAGAGGGAGAGCAGATTGCTCTTGAATTTATTGGTCTGCACCGCCGTCAGCCGGACGCCGGGCAGCAGCTCCCTGTGGGTCACTTGGGTCATATCTGACCTTCCTTTCCTTGGTGGGGTTTCTGCAGGTAACCTCCATTATAATGCGTACGGAACAAAGCCGGAAGCCTTGAAAGTCAGGGC
>DXDV01000025.1 GCA_019115345.1 Candidatus Intestinimonas stercorigallinarum
CACCGCCGCCCTGGACCCGGACACCGGGGAGGAGGTCCCCGACGGCACCCCCGTCTGCGTCACCGACGGGGACGAGTGGCGGGTGGACCTCACCGTGGACGGCGCCCCCGCCGGTCATTTCTCCGTCACCAACGCCGCCGGCCCCTGGACCCTGTCCCGCGGGCTGGTGCTGGACATCTGAGCAAGGAGGCTCCCTTCCATGAACTGTCCCCACACCTGGTTCTCCACCGAACTGAAAGGCGGCAAACGCCTTCTTCGTACCCGTCTCCGGGACCTGCTCCGCCCCGCCCCCAAAAGGGGCCGGACCCTGGCCGTTCTGGCGGCGGCCCTGGCCCTCTGCGCCGGGGCCCTGGTGGCCTGCCGCACCGCTCCGGCGGAGGAATCCAACGCCCCCGTCCTGGTGGAGGACGAGATCTCCGAGGTCGTTCTCCGTCTGGCCCCTGCCGCCCTGGGGCTGGAGGAGGGGAACCTCACCCTCTCCGAGCCCTTCTCCGTGACCCTCAACGGCACGGAAGTCTGGTACTATGACCTCTACCAGGGGGAGGAGACCGTGGCCGAGGTCAGCGCCGACCTGTCCGCCGGCGCGGTGCGCCTCCGCCCCTCCGCCACCAGCTTCACCATCTCCCTGGTGGAGCCCGATCTGCCCGAAGGCGCTCTGGCCTTCCGGGATACCCTCCCCGCCCTGGTGAAGCAGTACGCCGATCCGGCCCCGGAGGGGGACCTCACCCTCTTCTACCTGGGGGACTATCTCACCGAGGCCTTTCCCCCCGTATGGGGCTTCCGGGCGGTGCAGCGGACCGGCAACGGCTGGGCGGTGCTGGACGACTGGTATCAGGAACAGGAGAGTCATCAGGTCTATAGCGTGAGCTTCTCCCTGGACGGTCTTCTCTCCTACATCCCCGGCACCTTCCGCTTCCCGGAGACCGTCACCGATCCCGCCAGCTCCTTTTATCCCGAGCTGGACCAGTACGCCCTGACCCAGGCGGGCGGGTGGGACTACGCCTACGGCGAGATGACCCTGGCCGCCGCCCACTACTACGACCCGGAGGACCCGGCCAGCCGGGGCTTTGACGGCATCGTCGCCTACCACTGCCCCATCACCCTCTCCGGCCAGCCCGGTTGGACAGACCCCGCCCCCTACTCCGTCTACCTATACGCCACGGAGCGCTATGTTTATCTGGGCCGTTACAGCGCGGAAGAGGCGGGGAACGAGGAAGCCCTGATCGCCCTGGCCGAGGCGTATTTTCAGCACGTGGACGAGCCCACCTGGGACCGCTATCTCCCCACCGTCACCGACGGGAACTACTTCGACCCGGAGGCGGGTGTCTTCACCAGCGACGCCCTCCACTTTTCCTGGCAGCTGCCCAACGCCGACGGCTATTACACCAACCGTCTCATCTTCCGTGAGGTGGAGGGTGGTCTGGCCGTCTATCACCGGTACGCCTACGAGCGGTATGTCTCCCTGCGCGGCGGCGTGGAGCCGGAGGGCATCGAGCCCGGCTCCGGCTGCCTCCTTCAGATCCTGGCCGGGCCGGAGGACCCCCTGCCCACCCTGCCGGAGGGCCGGGAGGTCAATCTGCTGGGCCGGTCCGCCGTCCCCGGCGTCCCCGGCGGCAACGGCTGGTACTATCTCCCCGTCACCGACTTTACCTGGCACCCCAGCTCCGAGTTCTGGAACGACTACAGCGACACCCTCGCCTGGCTCACCTCCAAGGCCGTATTCACCCTGTACTGACCCCGAAAGGAGGGCTCTGTATGCGCGCGCCCCACACCTGGTTCTCCACCGAGTTCAACAGCGGCAAGGGCTTTCTCAAGCTCCGGCTCCGCAGCCTCCTCTCCGGACCCAAGCGGAGGGGGGTACTCCCCATCCTGCTCACGCTCCTGTGTGTGGCCACCTTCGGGACCATGGTGGCCTGCGACCAAGCAGACGCCCCGGAGGCCCCCGCCGCCACCGCCGAGGTCATCCCCACCGCCGTCTCCGACTACGCCTGGGAGATGGCCGGAGCGGATGGCGTGTGCCAGTTCCTCTCCTCCGCCGGGTCCTATGACCATGTTCTGAAGGAGGGCACTCTGGAGCTCTACCGGGCCCAGCTGGGCACCAGGGACTTTGACCCGGATACCACCACCCTGGCCGGAGGCATGTCCATCGACGAGAACGGTTACCTCTTTGACGGTTGGACCACCCTCTTCCTCTTCCAGCGCGTCGGGGAGGACTACGTCCCCCTGACCACCGCCAGCTATGTGGACAGCACGGCGGTCCAGGCGGCCGTGGACGCCCTGCTGGCCCATTCCGACCCCGCCCTGGCGGCGGCCGGTCAAAAGCTCCTCTGCCGGTCCCTCCTGGAGGAGGCAGACGCCGCCTTCGCCCCCCTCATCGCCGCCGCAACCATCGAAGGCGATCCATGGGTGGACGCCAATGGGGTGACCCGGCTCCGGCTCGCCGGTTACCAACAGTGGGACGAGCAGCTCCGGATGGACGACCAGGTCTTCAGCGGCCTTCTCTACCGGTTCGGCCGGGAGACCGCCACCGAACTCTTCCAGACCTATGTCTACTCCTCCGACCCCCTCTTCCTGGAGCGGGAGGGCGGGCTGTGGGTCCGGGCCGACGCGGCGGAGGTCCTGGACTGGGACTACACCGCCGACGTGAGCACCCTGTTCCTCACCGAGGTGAGCGATACCCGCTATACCTTTACCCTGGAGGGCACCGACCACGGCCAGCCCTGCACCTGGACCTTCCAGGTCCAGCGGTCCTCCCCCCAGGAGAGCGACTGGACCTTCACCAAATACTACCGGCTGGATGCGCCCTATTCCCCTCCCAGCGCCGCCGACGGCAAGCCCGCCGCCCTGGTGGCCGCCGTGGAGGCCGAGATGGACCAGAAGGCCGGGGAACTGGAGACCTCTCTGGGTGTGACCATCACCGGCAGGGTGATCACCGAGCTGGAGATGGCCGGCGGCACCGGCAACACCCTTGGCGGGCTGGTGAATACTTTGGCTGACGGCTTCGTGCTGGAAGCCTGGCGCTTTGACTACCGGCTCCAGGGCGACTCCGGTACTTCCCTCACCGAGGGCATGTCCCCGGACGGCTCGGGCTGGCTCGCCGTTCTCGGTGGTCAGGGCAAGCCGGCTCTTCTGGCCCTCCGTGACGAGCTGTGGCACTACACCCCCATCGCCATCGTCCCGCTGAGCGACCTGGAGGGGAACGCCCTTCTCCCCGGCACCGCCCAGGCCATCGCCGACGGAGCGGCGGCCCAGGGCTTTACCCTCACGGCGGATGCCTGGGGGCAGCTCCTGCCGGGGCTCCTCTATTTCTCCCGATCCCTGGAGACCGTCCCCGACGGAGCGGACTTCACCGTCACCGCCGCCGGACAGGACCGGGTGGATTTCACCTACCGGGGAGAGGCCCTGTCCTATACCTTTGACGGCCAGACCTGGACCCTTTCAGAATAGGAGGCACATCATGGACCACTGTCCTCACACCTGGTTTTCCACCGAATTTCACACTGGCAAGGGCCTTCTGAAGGCCCGGCTCCGGGATCTGTGGGCCGGGCCCAGGCGGCGGGGGGTGGTCCCCATGCTCCTCACCCTGCTGTGCGTGAGCATGCTTGGGACCATGGTGGCCTGCGGCCCCGCCGCGGAGGAGGAGGCATGTGAAACGGTGGACCTCTCCGCCCTCTACCAGCAGGACTGGGGGGCCGGCGAGCCCATTTCCCTCACCCAGGAGGAGCGGGCGGACTACGCCGCCCTTCTCCGGGAGCGGATGGAGGCCGCCTACACCGTCCTGTGCGACTGCCTGGGCTACACTCCGGCGGCCCAGGCCCAGGGAGAGCCCCGCTACGACGAACAGGGCCGGGCCTGGTACCTCTTCCCCAAGTACGCCTCGGTGGCGGAGGTCCGCGCCGCCGTGGACGCCGCCTTTGCCGACGAGCACTACATGGATCAGTACCTGGACCCCGACGGCGACCCCTGGCTCAGGGACCTGGACGGGGCGCTCTGGTGGCGGGGGGACGCCTACATGGACGGCGGCACCTTCCTGGCCCCAGAGACCTACTGCTTTGACAGTCTTGTGCTCCTCTCCCGGACGGAGGACCGGCTGGACTTCGCCCTGGTGGGCCTGGGCAACTACTACGACGCCCCTCTGGAGCGGTTCACCCTGGTCAGGGAGGGGGAGGACTGGAAGCTGGAGACGTATGGGGAGCCTATGGCCTACCTCACCGACGACCTGCCCGGGGCGCTGTGGCTGCACACCATGCTCCTGTGGGAGGAGCTGTCGGTGGCGGGGGACCTGGCGGAGGCCCGGGTGGAGGAGCTTGTCCGCTGTGACGGCCAGACCAACGAGGACGGGGCCAGCTTCCAGGTCTACCGCTTCTCCCCCGTCTACACCCTGGTCCAGGACCCCGGCGAGGGACTTCCCGACAGCCTGGTGGCCGACGGCCTCGCCTGCCGCCCCGCCTCCGACCCCTACCTGATCTTCCTGGAGGGGGAGGACGGCCCCGTCTGTCTGGGACGGCTGTCCGGCGACGTTGGCGATCCCGGCGACGACGCCTTCGCCGCCCAGCTGGACCAGCTGCTGGCCCAGTGGGAGGGCCGCAGCTCCGGCAGCGCCCCCCTGGACCAATGACACAGCGAGAGACCGAAAGCACCCGGACCCGTTCCCCATAGGAGGCGCATGATGAACCGCTGTCCCCATACCTGTTTTTCCACCCAATTTCACACCGGCAAGGGCCTGCTGCGGGCCCGGCTCCGGGCCCTGCTGGCCGGACCCAAGCGGCGGGGGACCGCCCCGCTGGCGCTGGCCCTGGTCCTCACCCTCACCGCCGGCAGCCTGGCCGCCTGCGTCCCGGCGTCCCAGCCGCCGGAGCTGGACCTGGAGGCCCACCTCATCCGCTACCCCGGCGAGGAGGACTGGACCGAGCTGCCCCCCCTGCTCCCCGCCCCGTCCGCCTGGGCGGAGCAGGACCTGGCCGGACGGGATGAGCTGGACCACCTGACCGGAGACCTGCTCGGCGCGGACCCCGGCTTGCAGGCCGGTTTCGTGGACGCCGAAAACGGCTGGCTCACCTTCTCCTCCACCGCCTCGCTGGGGCCCATCTCCGACACCTGCGTCTACCGCACCCACGACGGCGGGCGCACCTGGGAGGAGACCGCCTGCCTGACGGGCGGCTCCGACGCCCTCCCCTCCCTGTGGTTCTCCGTCCGCTGCGCCGCTTTTCTGGACAATGACCGGGCCGTCCTCTGCACCGGCCTCTTTCTGGACGCGCCGGTCTTTTACACAACCGACGGCGGGTATACCTGGCAGACGGCCCAGCTCCCCGACCCCGACCTGGCCGCCGAGACCCTCTCCGTGGAGGGGGACCGGCTGGTCATGACCGCCCGCCGCTGCGGCGACGGCGGCGGCAGCACTCTGACCCTGGTGTCGGAGGACGGCGGCGCCGTCTGGACGAAAGACTCCCCTTCCCATCAAAAGGAGGCATGACATGTCCGCGCCCCGCACCTGGTTTTCCACCGAATTTCACACCGGCAAACGTCTCCTGCGGGCCCGGCTCCGGGACCTGCTGGCCGGGCCCAAGCGGCGGGGGACCGCCCCGCTGGTCTTTGCCCTGGTCCTCACCCTCGCCGCCGGCAGCCTGGCCGCCTGCGCCCCGGCGGAGCCTGTCCCCACCTCCACCTGGACCCCGGACACCGTCCCCGCGGACACCATGGGGGAGGTGCTGGACTGCGTCCAAAAGGCCCTGCCGGCGGAGACGGCGGTGGACTGGCAGGCCGAGACCGGCCAGGGCCGGGCGGGCCTTCTCACCGCAGGGGAGCAAACCTGGGTGGTCATCGAGGACAGGGACGGCCCCCACCTGGCGGAGGTCCTCACCGGCCTCACCGAGGCCGCCCTGCAGCCCTTTACCGGCATCCTGGGCGCAGACGGCTATACCCTGGACTACAACCAGAGTTCCGCCGGGGACTACCGCATCTACTATGACGCCGCCGGCGTCCCGCTGGCCCTCAGCTTTGGCTTTGGCCGCCAGGACACCCCCGTGGACCTGGACGGCGACGGAATCCGGGAACTGGTGTGCAGCGTCACCTACATGGCCGACGGGGTGCCCGCCGTGCTGGTCTACCGCCTTTCTGAGGGGGAGATCTGGCAGGCCGAGGCCAGCGCCCTGCCGGAGGACGTATACCAGGACCGTCCCCCTGCCAATGGGCCGCCCTGGACCTCCTACGACCCGGAGACCAACACCGTCACCACCTCCCTCCAGTTCCCCGGTGAGGAGGAGCGGCAGTCCTGGACCACGGAGCTGGACCTGGACGCTCTGGAATTTTACCCCTATCAATATTAAGATCTGCCCTGGGGGTCATCCCTCAGGGCAGATCTTTTCTCCTGCCGCCCCGCCGCACCGGCGGACCGCCGGCAGGGCCAGACAGAGGACGCCGCACAGGGCGGTGACCCCTCCGGCCAGGGCGAACCAGCGGGTAAGGCCCACCTCCTCGGCAAAGAGGGCGGTGGCGGCCAGACCCACAGGACCGGCCAGGGTCATGACGGCGGAGGTGAGGCCCAGCACCCGGCCCAGGTAGTCCCCCGCCACCCTCTCCTGGATGAGGGCGGTGAGGAGGCTTTGGAAGAAGGGGGCGGCCAGGCCCATGCCCAGGGAGAGTCCGGTGAAGGCCAGGAAGGCCGCCGGGCTCAGCCCTCCCACCGCCAGCAGGCAGCCCCCCATGCAGAAAAGGGCGGCGGTCATGGCGGTGACCTTGTTCCGGGTCCCTCCCCACAGCCCCAGCAGCAGAGAGCCGGAGAGCATGCCCAGGGCGTAGGCCGTCTCCACCACCGACGCGGAAGCCGCCGTCTTGCCGAAGTAGCTCATGCACACCAGGGGGAAGAGAGAGGACACCGGCACCGCCGCCAGGGAGAAGAGGCCGCAGATGAGGCACAGCTGCCACAGCCAGCCCTGGCTGCGCAGCAGGGCCCAGCCCGCCCGGCAGTCGGAGAGAAGGCGGAAGGTCCTCCCCCCGCCGGTCCGCAGAGCGGGGAGCCGGGCCAGGGCCAGGGCGGCGATGGCGAAGGCGGCCCCCAGAACGTCCAGGGCCAGGATGAGGGGGAGGGGCGCGGCGGCAAAGAGGACGGCGGCCAGGGCGGGACTCAGCAGCAGGGAGAGGGTCTGGACCCCCTGGGACCAGCCGGCGCACCGGGAGAGCCGCTCCGGCGGCACCAGGAGCGTGGTCACCGCCTGGAGACAGGGGGTGTGGAAGGCGGAGCCCACGCTCCGCAGGGCCAGGGCGGCCAGGATGACAGGTACGGGGAGACTCCCCCACAGCAGGCAGGCCCCCACCAGGGCCAGGGAAAAGAGGCCGATGGCCCCGTCGGCCAGGGCCATGATGCGCCGGCGGTCGAAGTGGTCGGCCACCGCCCCGGTGAAAAGCCCCAGCACCCCCTGGGGCAGCAAGGCCGCCATGGCGGCCAGAGAGAGCACGGCGGCGGAGCCGGTGCGGGCGGTGAGGTCCCAGACCAGGGCGTACTGGGAGACAGAGCTGGTGAGGATGGACACCGCCTGCCCCACCCACAAAACGGCGAACTGCCGCTTCCATGTAACGGTCATGTACGGATTCCTCCTAAGTCCCCGTCCCGGCGGACCGGGCGGGACGGCGTATTACCGCTCCATCCTATGCCCGGGGCGCTCCGGAGGTCCGCGAAAACACGAGCGCCCCGCCCTGCCGATGGCAGGGCGGGGCGGCGCTGGTCAAAAGCTCCGGCTCAGAGACGGCCGTCTCCGGCTTTGCGGGGGACGCGATGGGTGGAAAGGCGGCGGGACGCTTTACAGCTTCAGCCCTTCCGCCCAGGCTTTCAGCTCCGCCACGCTGAGGCGGCCGTTGAGCATCCGGCCATCGAGGATCTTCGCACCGGGGGCGCTGGGCCGCAGGCCCGCCGCCGACTTGCCCAGGCCGCTGCCGCCGGAGGTGGCGAAGAGGACGATGGTCTTGCCGGAGAAGTCATAGGCCTCCAGGAAGGTGTTGAGGATGGTGGGGGCCACATACCACCACACGGGGAAGCCCAGGAAGATCACGTCGTGTCCGGCCACCGGCGCGTCGGTATCGGCCAGGGCGGGCCTGGAGTCCTTGTCCTTCATCTCCACGCTGGAGCGGGAGCCCTTGTCCGTCCAGTTGAGGTCGGCGCTGGTGTAGGGGACGGCGGGGCGGATCTCATAGAGCTCCCCGCCCACGGCCTCCGCCAGCGCCTTCGCCGCCTTGGCGGTGGTGCCGGTGGCGGAAAAATACGCGATCAGTGGGTCCATAAAAATGCCTCCTTTAGGTACGCTTTTCCATCATTGTAAAGCCAACCTCCAGAAATGTAAAATACTCATTTTCTATTTTCAGATATTCTGTATGGGTATTTTTGTCTTGTGGGACGGTGTCGGGTGTGATAGGATGAAATTGAGGAGGAATGTCCATGGAGCTTCGTGTTTTACGGTACTTTCTGGCGGTGGCCCGGGAGGAGAACATCACCAAGGCCGCGGCCATGCTCCATCTGACCCAGCCCACCCTTTCCCGGCAGATGATGCAGCTGGAGGAGGAACTGGGCGTGCGGCTCTTTCACCGCAGCCGCTACCACATCGTGCTCACCGACGAGGGGATGCTGCTGCGCCGCCGGGCCCAGGAGCTGGTGGACCTGGCGGACAAGACGGCCCGGGAGTTTGCCGCGCATGAGACCGAGCTGATGGGGGAGATCGCCATCGGCGCTGGGGAGACCCGGAGCATGACCTTCCTCTCCCAGGCCATCCGCTCCTTTCGGGCGCGCTGGCCCAGGGTCACCTTCCGTATCTTCAGCGCCAACGCAGACGATGTGAAGGAGCGGCTGGACATGGGCCTTCTGGACATGGGCCTCTTAGCCGAGCCGGTGGATGTGGGGAAATACGCCTTCTGCCGCCTGGGGGAGAAGGACCGCTGGGGTGTGCTGGTGCGGGCGGACTCCCCCCTGGCGGAGCTGGAGGCGGCGGGTCCCCAGGACCTGGAGCACATCCCCCTGATGTTCAGCAGCCGGGAGAGCGTGCAGCGGGAGCTGGCCAACTGGTTTGGAGACCGGTGGGAGCGGCTGCAGGTGGCCGCCACCTACAACCTGATCCTCAACGCGGCCAATATGGTGCGCTGGGGGGTGGGCGCCGCCCTGGGCTTTGACCTGAATCTGGCCTTTGACGGCCTCCGGTTCCTGCCCCTGTCCCCGGCCATGGAGACGGGGACGGTGCTGGTGTGGAAGAAGGACCAGGCGCTGACGCCGGCGGTGGAGGCCTTTCATCGGCACATCAAAAATGCCTGTTAGGCATATTTCAGGAAAGAAAATAAGCATTAGACATAGCGGAACGATCGATTTAGAATGTGGGTGTCCCGGGAGGACACCCGCATTTTTTATTTGGAGGGCAGGACATGACCATACAGGAGGCCAGCGAGCGCTACCACATCCCCATGCACATTTTGCGGGCATACGAGAGCTGGGGGCTGTGCGGCGCGGCAAAAAAGGTGATGGGCCGGCGGCAGTACGACGACACCGACTTTGAGCGCCTGAGCACCATCCTGACCCTCCACGACATCGGCTTTACCACCGAGGAGGTGGAGCTCTACATGCGCCTGCTGCTGGAGCAGCGCCACACGGAGGAGCAGCGCCTTCAAATGCTGGAGGAAAAGCGCAGCGCCGCCCTGGACGAGATCCACTTTCGGGAGCGCCAGCTCCAGCGGCTGGACTATCTGCGCCACGAGATCCGAAAGACGCAAGGAGGTAAGTGACATGGACCTGACTGCCGCCGCAAGGCGATTCTGCGAGGAGCGATTTGGGCAGATACCCTTTGGGCTGTCGCAAAGCGATCCGGAGTTCTCCGCGCTTTTTTCTAACTTTGCCTTTGACGAGATCATCCGGGAAAGCCGTCTGGACGACAAGACCCGCTTTCTGGCCATTCTGGCCGCTCTGATGGGCTGCCAGGGGCTCGACACCTTCCACAGCCTCGTGCCGGGGGCGCTGGCAAGCGGGCTGACCCCTGTGGAGCTCAGAGAGCTGGTTTATCAGGGCGCGGCCTATCTGGGCCTCGGCAGGATGCTTCCTTTCCTGTACGAGCTCGACCGGACGCTGGAAGCCCAGGGCGTCTCCCTTCCCCTGCGATCGCAGGGGACCACTGCGCCCGATACCCGGGTGGAGGCGGGCAACCAGGCCCAGGTGGACATCTTCGGGGAGGGGATGCGGGGCTTCCAGAACAGCGGCCCGGAGGAGAGCCGCCACATCAACCGCTGGCTGGCGGGCAACTGCTTCGGCGACTATTACACCAGAGGCGGACTGGACTACCGGCAGCGGGAACTGATCACCTTCTGCTTTCTGGCCGCCCAGGGCGGCTGCGAACCACAGCTCACCAGCCATGCGGCCGCCAACCTGCGCGTCGGGAACGGCAAAGCCTTTCTCATCGACGTGGTATCCCAATGCCTGCCTTACATTGGCTATCCCCGCAGCCTCAACGCCCTGCGCTGCGTCAACGAGGCCGCGAAATAAAAACGTCAGGAGTTGTTTTATGTGATCTATAAGGATTTTCAGGACCTGAAGCTCTCCAATCTGGGTATGGGCTGTATGCGCCTGCCCGTGGTGGAGGGAAAGGACGCCGCGGTGGACCAGGCCGCCGTGGACGAGATGGTGGCCTGCGCCATGGAGCGGGGCGTCAACTACTACGATACCGCCTGGGGTTACCACGCCGGAAACTCTGAGCCGGCCATCGGCAGAGCCCTCGCCGCATACCCCCGGGAGCAGTTCTATCTGGCAGATAAGTTCCCCGGCTATGACCTGGGCAACATGGGCAAAGTGCAGGAGATCTTTGAGGCGCAGCTGAAAAAATGCCGGGTGGAGTATTTCGACTTTTATCTCTTCCACAATGTCTGTGAAATGAATATCGACGCCTATCTGGACCCCAAATACGGCATCCTGGACTATCTGCTGGAGCAGAAGAGGACCGGCCGCATCCGTCACCTGGGCTTCTCCTGCCACGGCGCCGTGCCGGTGCTGAAGCGATTTCTGGAGGCCTACGGGGAACAGATGGAATTTTGCCAGCTGCAGCTAAACTATATCGATTGGACCTTCCAAAACGGGAAGGAAAAATTGGCCCTGCTGGAGGAGCATCACATCCCCGTCTGGGTGATGGAGCCCCTCCGGGGCGGACGTCTGGCCCGCCTCAGCGCTCAGGAGTCCGCCGCGCTCCAGGCCCTTTGTCCCCAGCGGCCGGTCCCCGCCTGGGCCTTCCGGTTTTTGCAGCATATCCCCAATGTGGTGGTCATCCTCTCCGGCATGTCCAACCTGGAGCAGCTGAAGGATAACCTGGACACGTTTGAGGGGGAAGATGCCCTGACGGAACAGGAATGGAACGCCCTGCTGGCTCTGGGCGCGGAAATGACCAACCCCAAGGCCCTGGCCTGCACCGCCTGCCGGTACTGCGTCAGCCACTGCCCCCAGAACCTGGACATCCCCCACCTGCTTGCCCTGTACAACGAGCACCGGTTCACCGGCGGCGGCTTCATCGCTCCCATGGCCCTTTCCGCCATCCCGGCGGACCGGCAGCCCGGCGCCTGCGTGGGCTGCCGCAGCTGCGAGGCGGTCTGTCCCCAACAGCTGAAGATCTCGGAGGCCATGGCCGATTTCAGCGCCATACTATAAATGTCTGCTGAATAAGCCGATCTACGGTCCATGCAGCAGACGTTGTGATAAGGAGGATGCTTATGAAAAGCATGGATCAGGAAGAATTTGCCCGGCAAAATATATTCGGTCTGGGCCAGGAGAATACCGCCTACGCGCAGTTTTTTGTGGGAAATTCCTACCTTAATCCGCTGACTGTGCCTGGACAGTGTCCTGTGTTTCTGGCCAATGTGACGTTTGAGCCCGGCTGCCGCAACAACTGGCACATCCACCACGCCAAGGCGGGCGGCGGACAGCTGCTCATCTGTACCGCCGGCGAGGGCTGGTACCAGGAGGAGGGCAGACCTGCCGTCAGCCTTGCTCCGGGCATGGTCATCACCATCCCCGCCGGGGTCAAGCACTGGCATGGGGCCAAACAGGACAGTTGGTTTTCCCACATCGCGGTAGAGGTGCCGGGAACCGATCCCTCCACTGAGTGGCTCGAGGCAGTTTCAGACAGGGATTACGCGCATTTGGACGGGGGAGCAGGCCGAGAGACTGTTTAACGGATGGCAGTTCCCTGTTTTTCCAAAGAACACGCGTAAGCCGTCGTGACGGCAAAGAAGATCCTTTCCGAAGCAATTCCTTTTTCGTGCTCTTGCTCCCGCTGTTTCCGGGTGCTCCGGCCCTGTCTGTGGTCAAGCATGTGGTCAGCCAGGAGAGCTCCGGCCAGGGCCCGGAGATTGTATCTGTGCTCAAGCGAGCGGCATTGTTCGACTCCAAGTTTTAAAAATTCTATTCCTGCCTTATGTGGTATTCAAGTTATTCCTGACAACAAGTAGGTTGGTTTTAACACGTGATAGACAAAGAATGCACCCTGTAAAGTCATCTGATTTTACAGGGT